>NZ_JBXPBY010000022.1:0-66772 GCF_056930735.1 Acinetobacter sp. B-6
ACATAAACACATTTGACAAAACAAACATATGAACATATATTCATATGTAAGCAACCTAATAATGTAGAGGTCCTTATGGGACATAATCACAATCATACCCATAACAGCCATAGTGATCATGACCATACGCCTGAAGCGAATGGTGGAAATGAGAAAAAAATTCTAATTTCATTTTTCATTATTTTTAGTTTTATGCTGATCGAAGCTGCTGGAGGAATCATCTCTGGTTCACTGGCACTTCTTGCGGATGCAGGACATATGATGACAGATGCACTTGCATTAGGCTTAGCATACGCAGCCTTTCGCTTTGGTCGCCGCACCGCAGATAAATCCCGTACTTTTGGTTATATGCGATTTGAAGTGATTGCAGGGTTAATCAATTCTCTAACTTTGTTTGGGATTGTGGGTTGGATCGTTTATGAAGCTGTTGTACGCTTTCAATCACCTCAACCCGTTCTTGCGGGACCCATGTTCATTGTGGCTATTATCGGAATGTTGGTAAATATCTTTGTATTATGGTATCTGACACGTAATGACACAGATCATGTGAATGTTAAGGGTGCAATTCTTCATGTGATGGGTGATTTATTGGGTTCTGTTGCTGCAATTATCGCGGCGATTGTGATCTGGTACACAGGTTGGACCCCGATTGATCCTATTTTGTCTGTTCTTGTCTCATTACTGGTATTACGTAGCGCATGGGCATTGTTTAAACAAACTATTCATATCCTATTAGAAGGTGCTCCTGCAAATGCCAATACTACAGATATCACCACGCACTTATTAAAATCTGTTCAAGGCATTCAGAAAATTAGCCATATTCATGTGTGGATGATCACGTCTGGAAGAGCAATGGCAACATTACACGTCCAACCTGAAGCGGGTGTAGATATCAAGACCCTCACCGAACAAATTGAACATGAATTAAAAACCAAATTTGATATTGAACATCCCACTGTTGCCATTGATTGGCAAGGCGATAGCTCATGCAGCCTTGAAAAGCCTGTCAAAATTGATCCTCATGCTGGGCATAGTCACTAAGTTCTGCATCAATCAACCACAAAACGCCACAAGGGAATTACATTAACCATGTGGCGTTAACGTTCAAACTTAGTATCTATGTTTTGAAGCGTCTTTGTTTATTCTTCGTGTTTAAATCCAACTCAAAAATAAGAATAAAAATAAAGATTCAAATCAAGAAAACTAGCATAACATAGTCAATCAGTTAAAAAATCACACAGAAAATATCTATAAAATGAACATAATATATTTTTTATTATATAAAGCTTGCAATATCACCCTATGCATCTAAAGTTTAAATCGATTTGTGTAGCCAATGTTTTACTTTTTAGAGATGAAAAGATAAAAATAATCTTTCGTACCTTTTCATTTATATTAAGTTAATCATATTGATTGGTATAATTTTCTAAAAACTAGAATACCAACATTAACCACACTGCTCTTCTGCAATATGTTTTGCCATATCAGACAAAACATGACTCACATGTGTATCTGCAATTTCATACAAGACTTGCTTCGCCTGACGTTCACTTTTAACCAATCGTGCAGAACGTAATAAACGTAAATGGTGGCTGACCAAGGATTGAGACAAGTCCAGTGCCTCACAAATATCACCTACAGGGCTAGGTCCACGCATACAGAACATAAGAATTCTCAGACGTGACGCATCACCTAAAAGCCGAAAAGTTTCAGCCAAAATAATAATGTCGTCCTGTGATATTTCTGTTGAACCTTCTTTAACACTCATATTTCTGTCATTGTTCATCATTGATCGTCATCAAAGATTCTACTCTTGTGCTTCTCATCAGGACAAGACTTAATCTCTAGAAAAGTATCCTTTGAAATGTTCTCTGTACACAACACTGATTAAGATTGGTTCAGTTGCAGTTTTAGCCGCTTACCACAAGCAATAATGGTTTTCCGATCAGCATCAATTGCCCCATGCGCAATGGCGATGACCCGCATTTGCAGAGTAATATCATAATGAGGATAAGATGCAGAACGATGAAATAAACGCGAATCTATGCCTAACATGTTTGCAAAATGGTGTAATTCCTCTAGTGTATCTGCCATGAGATGACACCATTCTTTGCCTTTAAACGGTACTTTTGCACGATCCACATAAACGCTCATAGCAACATTCATTTCCCATATTTCAGATTGATTATCACATGAAAATCATCAATGATTGAACATCGCATCAAATCATAATAAGCCATCATTTTAAGATAAAACATCATGAAAATTTACCAAGCCACGATGCTCCATGCAAATCAACTTTATGCACTAGGCAACACAACATATCGCCAACATTTTAGTGATATTTGGACAGAACAAGGATTACAAAATTTTCTCAACCAAGATTTTAGTCTTGAAAACTTATCGAAATCTCTAGCGGACCCGCAACAAATTTGGATATTGGCTGAAAATGAGCATGCTCAACTGATCGGCTACGCCAAACTCAACCTTAATCAATACCAGCCCAATTTAGCGCGTATGGGTGCTGAATTACAGAAAATTTATTTACTCAAAGATGTCATTGGAAAACATATAGCCGCACATTTAATGCAATATATGATTGAGATTGCAAATCAACATCATCAAGCCTATATCTTCTTAGAAGTGTTAAAAACCAATGCGCGTGCAAAAAAATTCTATCAAAAATTTGCCTTTACAGAACAATTAAGTCTCGACTTTAAAACTGATTTATATGATATTGGCATGGATTTAATGCAGCTCGAATTAAACTCAAGATGACCCCAAAATACCTGATCAGTGCATGTCTTGTCGGTGAAAATGTCCGTTATGATGCTCAAAACTGTTTACACGATAAACTTAAACAGTTGCTCGACAATCAACAAGCTGTTGTGATTTGCCCTGAAGTTTCAGGTGGTTTAAGTACACCTCGACCATCTGCTGAAATTGTGGGTGGTGATGGTTATGCTGTTTTATTGGGGCAAGCTAAAGTACAAGATGCCAATGGTGACGATGTTTCTTCAGCATTTATTCAGGGTGCAGAAAAAACACTTAAACTTGCACAACAACATCAAGTTACACACATTGTTTTAAAAGCCAATAGCCCTTCTTGCGGTTCAAATATGATTTATGATGGTTCATTCTCTGGGCAAAAAGTGCAAGGCAAAGGTGTCACGACTGCCCTCTTGGAACAACATGGATTTGTTGTACTGACTGAAGATGAGTTTTTAAAACAACTCGATAGTGAATAAATCACTGTAAATAAAAAACTAAAATTCAGCGCTCTAAATGAGCGCTAAAGTTGTACGGTATTAGGGTTTATTTTCCGACATTTTATCCGCTTTCGCTGCCCAGTATGTGGCTAAGATTGGACCCGAAATATTATGCCATAAACTGAAAATTGCGCTGGGAACAGCAGTCACAGGAGACGCAGCAAAATGAAGCGCAGCCAAGGTTACCCCTAAGCCTGAGTTTTGCATACCCACCTCAATGGCTACAGCTTTGGAATCTGGGTAAGACAAATTGAATAAACGACTTGCCCAATAGCCCAGTAAAAAACCTAGTCCGTTATGTAGAATAACCACACCAAGAATCAGCAAACCTGATTGCAAAATAGATGCCTTACTGGCAGCAATAATTGCTGCGACGATGACGACAATCGCAATTACAGAGACCAATGGCATCACTTGGATATACTGTTCAGTCTTTTGTTTGAACACACTTCTTAAGATCACACCCAAGATGATGGGGAAAATCACCACTTTAAGAATATCTATAAACATTGAACCTGCATCAATCGGAATCCATTGGCTTGCCAAAACATAGAAAATAGCAGGTGTTAAAATAGGCGCTAAAAATGTTGAAACAGAAGTACATGTGACAGATAAAGCGGTATTGCCTTTTGCCATATAAGTAATCACATTGGAAGCAGTCCCTCCTGGGCAACATCCAACGAGGATCACTCCTACAGCGATTTCCGGCGGTAAATTAAAAATCTTGCAGAGAAAAAATGCTACGCTTGGCATCACCACAAAATGAGCCACCACACCGATCACCACTGCTTTTGGATTGGACAATACATTTTTAAACTCATCGACTGTCATGGTCATTCCCATCCCTAGCATAATGATGCCAAGAACCCATGGAATATAAGCTTTCATCCATACAAATGCATCGGGAAAGCATAATGCGATGAATGCAAATACAACGACCCAAAGTGCAAAAGTTTTTTGCACAAACTGACTAAAGCGTAAAATTGCTGACATTGTCCCTACCCAAATAGGTTTAAAATCAAGGCTTATCTTAAAGCATGTCGTTTAAATCAGTATCACTTTTCTCAAATGCTCAAATTTATGCAGTCATTTATGATTGAGGGGAATCAAGAATATCTTTTGAAACCATACGCTTTACGCCAGCAGCCAGCATTTCTTGCCATGCATGTTGTAATGAGCCGTGCAGATCAATTGCTTTGGTCGCATCAGAAATCACAAAGGTCTTAAACCCTAATCTAGCCGCGTCCATTGCAGTCCACGCTACGCAAAAGTCTGTCGCAATGCCAACAATATATACAGTGTCGATCTGACGTTCTCGCAAATACCCTGCCAAACCTGTTGTGGTTTTATGATCTGCTTCCATAAAGGCTGAGTAACTGTCAATGTGCGAATGAAAACCTTTACGAATAATCAATTGCGCAGTAGGAATATTTAAATCAGGATGGAATTCAGCATCCTCTGTGTCTTGCACACAATGAGAGGGCCACAGCACTTGTGGACCATAGTCCAGTTGAATGACATCATAAGCTTTATGTTGAGGATGTTGTTCAACAAAAGAAATATGGTTTGCAGGATGCCAGTCTTGTGTCAGTACAATATTGTCAAAATGATCTGCCAATTGATTGATGGTCGGTATGATTCTTTCTGCTTGGGCAACCGCTAGGTTTCCCCCTGAAGTAAAACCATTTTGCACATCGACAACAATTAAGGCGCTACGCTCAGTTTGCAACATTTCCCTATCCTTATACTGGCTAAATCTCAGCTATTCTAATGATCAATATGACACGCGTTGATGACCTAACATACAATAAAAAAGCTCACTTTTGCGAGCTTCTTATCAAAATCAAGGATTCAGTTTTGCAGCTTGATCAAATGATCTCAAAATGGTGAAGTATTTACACCATCATTACATCTATCACCACAGCAAACTCAGCTTCAAAGTATGCCCAGTGTGTTAATAATCTGATAAGACAATTTCAATACTCGATAATAAAGTCTCAATAACCCAACAACCGAATACAAAACAGTCTATAAAATGTCTTAGGGTTTTATTTTTGAAACTTAGGCTGGTATAAATTTCATGCAAATATATATGCAAAAAATCACCTGTATTTTCGGTATAAAAAATCTAAAAATAAAATTTATTCAACTGAAATGTGAGTGAATTGTTGCTTTTTTTAAAGAATTTCCAAGCTTTGACTAAAGCATATTGTTCTGTCTCGCTGAATCAGTCATAATTTGGGTAAGCATTATGCAATCTTTCGAATGATTGCTTTTCGCTCAAATCAAAATACTGCAACCATCCCAATCCTTGTTTACTCAAACGCATGCGGATGGAAAAATAGGATATTTTTTTAAAATGACTCAGCAAGCACAGACCATTCAAGGCTCAATTGTCGCAATCGTCACCCCTATGTTTGAAGATGGCAGCGTAGATTGGAAGGGTCTCGAGAAGCTCGTTGAGTGGCACATAGAACAAGGCACTAATAGTATTGTTGCTGTCGGCACAACTGGTGAAGCATCTACTCTTAGCATGGCAGAACACACAGAAGTAATTAAAGAAATTATCCGTGTAGCCAATAAACGTATTCCAATTATTGCCGGTACTGGTGCAAACTCGACACACGAAGCGATCGAACTCACCAAAGAAGCTAAACAGCTCGGCGCAGATGCCGCACTTTTAGTGACCCCTTATTATAACAAGCCAACACAAGAAGGCTTATTCCAACATTATAAAGCAGTTGCAGAAGCTGTTGATTTACCGATCATTCTTTACAATGTTCCAGGTCGTACAGGCGTTGATTTACATAATGATACTGCCATTCGTTTAGCAGATATTCCTCAAATCGTTGGAATTAAAGATGCAACAGGCGATGTACCACGTGGTAAACAATTGATTGATGGTTTACAAGGTAAAAACATGTTGGTGTATTCTGGTGATGATGCGACGGCAAATGAACTGATGCAGTTAGGCGCAAAAGGCAATATCTCTGTGACTGCCAATATTGCTCCTAAAATCATGAGTGAACTTTGTGCGGCTGCACTTGCTGGTGATGCAAGTACTGCAAAAGTTAAAGATGACCAAGTTGCAAAATTAAACAATATTCTATTTTGCGAATCGAACCCAATTCCAGTGAAATGGGCACTTCATGAAATGGAATTAATTGGTACAGGTATTCGCTTACCATTAACTCCACTTGCAGAAAAATACCGTACGCCTCTGCGTGAAGAACTCAAAGCAGTAGGTCTCATTTAATAAGAGCTTAGTATTATGCAATTACGTTTAGGTTTAACTCTTGCCATTTCAGCTTTAAGTTTGGCGGGTTGTAGTTCCCTTGGAATCAATAATGGTTCTTTAGATTATAAAAATACGACCACAGTAGAGCCGCTTAAGTACCCTGAAGGTTCAACAGTTAGACCTGCAACGCCTATGTATCCAGCTCCTATTGTTGACCCGCTGGCGCTTCAGCATGCACCTAAATTTGAAAATAAAAAAGGCAATCGTTATGACGTGCCTCGCCCAGAAGTTGCTCAAGTCAACACATCAACAGATGAAAGTGCAACAAGCACCGAAACTGTGGGCAGACCTCAAATTTTAACTGACGGAAATGGCAATCCATTGATCAAAATTGATGGAAATTCTGCTACAATTTGGCAGTACACACTTGCAACCCTCAGTAGTCTAAATTATAAGCTAATCGGTCAAAGCAAAAATGCCAATGAGGCAACTGTGAAAATCGATAATTCAACTTATATACTTAGACTTAGCTCAGTAGGTTCAAGCAACACACTTGCTGTGTTTAACGCAGACAATAGTTTTGCAGATAAAGAAAAAGCTGCAGGATTATTGACCCAGATTTACCAAAACTGGCCAGCCTAGTCGTTCTAGGCAATTTTTTTTTGCAAAAGGTTCCCCCATGTTAAAACAAACCTTGCTCTATACTGGTAAAGCGAAATCTGTTTATGAAACAGATAGCGCGGATCATCTAATTCTAGTTTTCCGTGATGATGCATCTGCATTCAATGGCGAAAAAATAGAGCAACTAGATCGTAAAGGTAAGGTGAACAACCGTTTTAATGCCTTTATCATGGAAAAATTGGCAGCGGCGGGTATCGAAACTCATTTTGAAAAACTTCTTTCTCCAACTGAAGTTTTGGTTAAAAAATTGCAAATGATTCCTGTAGAGTGCGTCATGCGTAACTATGCAGCAGGTTCATTATGCCGTCGTCTAGGTGTTGAAGAAGGTTTAGAACTTGTTCCACCAACTTTTGAATTGTTCTTTAAAGATGACGCTTTAGGCGACCCTATGGTCAATGAGTCTCAAGCGATTGCTTTAGGTTGGGCAAATGCGGAACAGCTTGCTCAAATGAAAGAATTGACTCAAAAAGTGAATGTGGTACTTAAAGACTTATTTGCTCAAGGCAACATGCTTCTTGTTGATTTCAAACTTGAATTTGGTGTGTTCCATGACCGTATTGTTTTAGGTGATGAGTTCTCTCCAGACGGTTGCCGTCTATGGGATAAAGACACTAAGAAAAAACTCGATAAAGACCGTTTCCGCCAAGGCTTAGGTGGTGTGGTTGAAGCTTATGAAGAAGTTGCTGCACGTATTGGTGTTGATCTTTCAGATCTTTAAGATCAATAATGTCGCAATAAAAAAGCTGAGTTGTTGAACTCAGCTTTTTTATTGCGCTTTAAATGTGTTTAAACTGCTATTTTTTGCAACAGATAATCATATAGATTTTCACCTGATTTTTGTTTAAAGCGATTTTTAAAGAGTGGTACCAAAAACTCAGGATTGATCTGAGCGAAGCTACTCTCCTCGAAGTCCTCATCAAATGAATCAGCATACTGAATAATCACCATGATTTCTTCGCCCTGCTTATTTTTTAATTTTCCTGCATCTCTTAAATCTTGTAATGCTTGGATGATGGTATTTTGATAATGCTCTCTCAAAGCAATATATTGTTCATCAGTAGATTGTTTACCCAATGCTTCATAGAGTGCCATGATCGCATCATGTGTATGATTATTGGCAGTACTTGAATATTGCCATTCTGAAATCCACCATGCTTCGTACACATCTTCAAAAGATTTAAGGTTTTCTATGGTGCATCCCACATAAAAGAAACCACATAAATCTTCAACCATTCCCAAACCAAGGGTGCATAGATACTGATCTTGTGTTAATTGTTGAATTTCAGCCAAAGCCTCTTGAATATCTTGATAAATAACTGAATATAAATGATCTTCTCTCATGGTCCTGTTCTTATGCGCTAAAGTTTAAGACCAGAGTTTACTATCAATGCTCAAATTTTGTATATCTGCTTTGGTTGAATCAAGACTGACTTTAATAAAGTCTCTCCAAAAATTAAGTATTGATCAATTGTATGAGGTTTTATCTCTATACAATCAAGCTAAGCTTAGACCAAGCTTGCAATATTCAAAATAAAGTATGCTATTGCAATCTTTTAAAAACACATCAATTCATTGCTCAGGTATTGCATAAGTTTCATGACTTATTCGGTATAAAGTGCTTTGCCAATTACCTAAAAACATCACTTTATAAGAAACGCTCTTGCGACGTTTAAAGCAAATTATTTTGTGCTTGACCTTCACATGATTGTAAAGATTAGGATGACTAAACATTAAGAAACTCTAAATTATCTAGAGTTCTGAGACCGTTCATGGAGTAATCAAAAACTTCCATCATTACGGTAAATATCAATCTCCATAAAATTTCTGTTCTAAAAATTGTGATAGATACAGTGATTTTTAATATGCAAAATTTTATCTAAAACTTAAAGGGAACTTCAATGAGTAATAATAACCCCAAAAACCATTCTCAACGCCATGATATGAATGGATCAAATCTGCCGAATCAAGCTTCTATCAATGCCTATATGGTAGTGAACCACCGTATGCATACACAAATGCAAATTGATTTCACTGGTAATGCAGATATGGATTTCATGAAAGGGATGATTCCGCATCATCAGGGTGCCATTGATATGGCAAAAGTTGTTCTACAATATGGCGCTGATGCCAAATTACGGCGCTTAGCTGAAAATATTGTTATCGACCAAGAGCTAGAAATCGAAGTCATGCAAAGATGGTTAGAAAACAATGCTCAGCTTTCTGAACTTAACCATGTTCAAGCTGCTATAGATGCTTTTCGTCAAACAAATGACAAGATGCATGCGGATATGATGATTTCATTTTCGGGAGATGCAGATATTGATTTTATGCGCGGTATGATTCCTCACCACCAAGGTGCAATTGATATGGCGAAAATAGAATTGCAATACGGTCATTATCCTGAAGTGCGCAAACTTGCTGAGAATGTAGTTCTTGCACAAGAGGCTGAAATTAATATGATGCTCAACTGGCTCAGTCATCATCAGTAAAAATATCACGTTTCTGCTTATCATTTTTCTGCTCACTCTAGTGAAAATAAGATGGCTAAGCACCTTATTTGCAAGCTATAGGTTTATTTCAGGATGTTATGTATGCCAAAAATTAAAGTACTTCCCCATGAGAAAATTTGCCCAGATGGTGCAACCTTAGAAGTGGAAAGTGGAAGTAATTTATGCCAAAGCTTATTAGATCACGGCATACCCATCGAACATGCATGTGATTTATCTGGCGCATGTACAACCTGTCATGTAGTGATAAAGCAAGGCTTTAATCAATTAACTGAAATGGATGATATCGAAGCAGATTTATTAGATCGCGCATGGGGGCTTACCCCTGAATCCAGACTCTCTTGTCAGGTAAAAGTTCCAGAAGAACCATTAGAAATAGAAATCCCCAAGTACACCATAAACTATGTTTCTGAAAAACATTAAGAGAAAGTTCAAGTATTAAAGCTTGACCTTACAATTATGGTAAGGTTTATATTGGTTTTAAATCTTCTTCAAACAGGTGAGATATGGAATTTTATATTGAAAATATGACCTGTGGCGGTTGTGCACGTGGTGTCACCAAAGCAGTCCAATCTGTAGATGCAAATGCAAAAGTCATTGCTGATCCACCAAATCGCAGTGTTCAAGTTGAAACATCAGCAACACAGCAACAAGTTGCAGATGCCTTAACCGAAGCAGGGTTCCCACCACGTTAAAGGGTGCAAAATTCTTTTGCTGGAGGCTGTCATGATGACAGCCTTTTTTACACCTCTACAGTCCCACGCTAAAACAAGCCCCAGTGATCGATCTACACGACTGATAAAATTGGCTTTAGCCATGAATAGAAAGCTTTAAATAACAAGACACTTTGCAGATTTTGTTCTATTGATATTTTTATAAGTTGTTTTCTAAATCCGCTCAAGCTCACTATGATCACTACAAATAGTTACAAAAAGAGCTTCAAAATAGAGTTATGCGTAAATTATCAAAACAATATTCATTCAGTCTCACAGCAAGTTTGATCTTAGCCTTACTGTACCCACAGGCACATGCTGAAGAACAACTGAATACATCTCCCGAAATTAAAACATTAGATACGATTGTGGTGACTGGGACACGCTCATTAAAGCGTTCTAAGACTGATTCTCTACAACCGATTGACGTGATTAGTGCACAGGAACTTACTGAACGAACAGGTTCCAGTGAGCTAGGCACAGCACTGAGTAAAATTATTCCTTCCATTAATTTTCCCCGCCCGACTGTCGTTGATGGGACGGAACTGGTTCGTCCTGTACAACTGAAAGGACTCTCTCCAGATCAAGTTTTGGTTTTGGTGAATGGTAAACGTCGCCATACCGGTGCTTTTATTAACTTGGGCGGAACAATTGGTCGTGGTTCAGCACCCACCGACTTAAATGCAATACCTGTTTCCGCAATTAGCCGTATTGAAGTCCTCAGAGAAGGTGCTTCTGCACGTTATGGTTCAGATGCAATTGCAGGTGTCGTCAATATCATCTTAAAGTCTGACCCTAAGACGGGTGAAGCGGGTATACGCTACGGTATTTATGATAAAGGTGATGGTGAGCAAAAGCAGTCCTATGTTTCAGGCGGAACTCGACTTGGCGATTATGGTTATGCCATTTTTTCAGGTGAATGGCAGGACAATCAAGCAACCAATCGTGCTGGCTTAGACTTACGTGACCCAAATGCAACCACATATGGGCAAAGGACATTTCGATTTGGTGACCCAAAATCAGACGAAGTAAAAGCTGCTTTCAATGCTGGCTTTGACCTTAGTGATACCGTCGAATTATATGGTTTCTCTACCTATAGCCATCGAAATGCTGAAACTGCTGGATTTTATCGTTTAAGCAATGCCTCAAACAATGTTCCAGCATTGTTTCCGAATGGCTACTTACCTCTGATCCGAGGTCAATTAGACGACTTTAGTGCTGTTGCAGGTCTACGAGGAGAAGCCGCGGATTGGCGTTATGATGTTTCTGCAAATTATGGTTTGAACCAATATGATGTGAATACCCGAACCATTAATGTTGATCTGTACAAAGACACAGGGGCAACACCCAATTCATTTCATAATGGCAAGCTGAAAAATAGCCAGTCTGTTTTTAATATTGATCTTTCTAAAGAATATGACATATCTGCATTTGCAAGCCCTTTGAATATTGCATTTGGTGCCCAGTATTTAAACCAACAATATCAAATTAAAGCAGGAGATCCAGGTTCTTATTATAAAAGCGGATCTTCGGGTTTATCTGGTTTTCGTCAAGCTGATGCAGGCAAATGGACGCGAGACAGTTATGCAGGATATCTAGATTTAGAAACGGATATTACCCAAAAGCTTTCTGCTTCTAGCGCATATCGTTATGAGAAATATGATGATTTTGGGGATACCAATAATGCTTCACTGTCCTTACGTTATAAACTTTTACCGCAAGTTGCTGTACGTGGTTCAGTTTCTACAGGATTTCGAGCGCCAAGTCTAGCACAACAGTATTTTACCCAAACTTCCTCTCAACTGGTCAATGGGCAATTCGTTGAAGCAGGTACATTCCCAAGCTCATCTCAAGTTGCGCAATTACTCGGTGCTGAGGATTTAAAAGCTGAAAAATCCAAAAACTACAGTCTTGGCTTTGTGTTTACCCCAACTTCAAATCTGTATGTGACTTTAGATGCCTATCAAATCGATATTGATGATCGTATTAGCTTGTCTTCGAATATCAATGCCAGCAGCCCTGCTGTACGTGATTATCTGATCTCAAAAGGCATCACCAATACCAACTTTAGCAGTGTACGTTTCTTCAATAATGCCAGTGATACACGTACACGTGGCGTGGATTTGGTTGCAAACTATCAATGGCAGAATCTACCTTATGGAGAGTTAACCACATCTTTAGCTTATAACTTTAATCGCAATGAAGTCACCAATGTAGATAAAAATCCTGACATTTTAAATGCATTGGGTGTCAATTTGACACGCTTAGACCGTCGTGAACAATATGGTTTACTGGCAGGCAGTACACCTGAACATAAATTCAGTTTAGCTAATGATTATAAAATTGGAAATTTTGGTATTAACACCAATATCACGCGTTATGGCAGCTTCAAAACTTTCAGTAACGCTGGTTCAGCCAGCGATCAGAAATTCTCTGCAAAATGGCTTTTGGACTTAGCCCTCAGCTATCAATTGAAAGCTTGGAAATTTACCCTTGGCGGTGACAACATTACCAATGTTTATCCAAATAAAGATGTTTATGACATCAACAAACCAACGGGTGGAAGTCTACAGTACAGTCAGTTCTCTCCTTTTGGCTTTAATGGCGCATTCTATTACGGCAAAATTAATTATAAGTGGTAAGGTCTAAAGCTTGTTAAAGCGCATCAAACCGAGTTAAACAACTCGGTTTGATGCTTATTGTCTTAGTGATAACCATCAAAATCTAGATATGCTATAGGTAAGTATCATTAAGTCTGGATGATTGATGAACTTTTTTTGACAAACTTATATACTCAAAACAACACATATGCGGATTTAATCCAACATGATAAAAACAATTTATGCGTGCATTCTATTCTTGACCATTTTAGCCCCTGCCCACGCACAACAATTAAGTTGCCAACAGGACTACCCTAAAATCATTGCCCCTGACCTACAGCGCTTAGGACAAGATTTAAAGAATAATGATTATAGTTTTATGCAACAAAAAACCCATCCTTCACTGATCAATTATGTCGGTGGTCCTGAAAACTACCAAAAGTTGCTCAAATATGCCCAAAATATGTTTGCAGAATCCAAACTAGAAATTCAAAAGGTTGAGTCCAATCCACCTCTCTACAGCTATATCGTCGACCAAGAGGAAATTTGTTTTGTGCCAAAAACCATCACGATGAAAGTGGCAGGCAAAACAGTCAAGGCACCGCCTTCTTTTATGGTCGCGATCCGCTCACAGCATTCACATCAATGGACTTACTTAGACGGTTCAGGACTACAGAAAAATCCTAAAATGCTTTTTATTCTTTTTCCCAATTTCCCTAAAAATGTCAAAGTCCCTTTTTAAACCCATACAACCCGATAAGTTATTTCACCACCACCTTGATAGGTGCTGAAAAGATTTGATAGTCATTTTGCGGGTCAATCTGATATTTGTAGCCCGCCAAAACATAAGCTGTTCCTTGTTCAACAAAACGCAACTGCCCATTTTTTAGCTCATGCTTTGGAGAACCAGCTAAAACCACAAAATTGTTGACTTGCAATTTGGCTTTTTCTCCGTCTTGTTGAGTCGTTTGAGCATCAATTAAAATAGCCTGTCCTACTTTGGCTTTGATATTTTTCGGTGCTTGTATATCCACGATATATTTAGAATAAAGCTGTGCTGAATTGGTGGTGATCCCATTGGTTCCTGCCACATACAACTTGTTAAATGTGTCATCACTCAAAGCCCAAGGCCAGAAACTGATGCCACGATGTTTTGAGGCTTCTAAAATATTGATCAAATCAGACCGATAAGCAGGGTTATAACTAGAGTTATACTTTTGGACATCGCTATTGATTTGTTTAGTATTGACCAAATTGTTACGACTGTTTGGCATATTCCCTACCAACAAACCTCGAGGAATCTCAGTCATTTGAGTTTGTGCACGTACAATTTGATCGGTATTAAATGATGTCGTGACCACTTGGCTTTCCATTTGATACTTTTTAATCTCATCCTGCATTTTTGCCACCAACGCTGGATTGGCACTTTTCATTTCAATCATCAGTACAACATTTGGATGCTGTTTTAAAAAGTTAAAATACTCTGCAAGGGTCGGTATTTTATAAGCTTTATGCTTAGATTGTAATTGTTGAACCTGCGCAAGATTCATCTCTTCAATTTTTCCAGTTGAACGCGTTGTACGATCAACGGTTGCATCATGCATCACCACAAGATGCTGATCTTTAGTCAAATAAATATCATTTTCAACAATGTCTGCACCCAAAGCGACTGCATGTTTGGCACTTTCTAAAGTATTTTCATCCTCTAAGCTGGGTACACCCCGATGCCCAATAATAAAAGGTTTACGCAATAAAGTATTTTTTGGAAATTGTTTTAATATACTGGAAAAAACCGTACTTTGCGTGGTGATCACCCCATTTACACCTGTGGTCAACACGCGCGCTACATCCTGAGCTTCAACAGCAGATGTATCCACCCAAACTGTCATCAGATGACGTTGAATAAAACTGATCGATGCTTTCTCTCTCAGGCTTTGAGGAACCACGACAATTCGTGCATAAGCTTGATTGCTGCGACGGATAATTTCAACCAGATCTTGATGACGATCTTGAAGATTTTCTCGACTTAAATCCAATGCTGTTCGAACCATCGGTATAATTTGATGTGCAGATTTAAGCAGGTCATCACTTTTCGACAACACAGTAATATCACTAATATCCTGAGATTTAGACAGTAATTTTAATGCTTCAATACTTTTAGGGTCTTTAATCTCTAGCACAGGAATAGTTTTACGCTGAGGATTGGATAAATAATGTTGTAAGGTTTCGACCACTTGCCCAGTTTGATCTAGTAAATTTAACTTTGTATCTAATTGATAATATTTTTGATTACTTGAATTTAATGCACTATTTGGGTGTTTTATTTTTTGAATAATGGTGGGTGCTAAAGCTACATGAGTTTGAATTTCTTGTACTTGCGTAACTTTATTATGGGTAAGCTCAGGTAAGGCAGTGAGCTGTTCAGACACTTGAATATTTTTAATTTTTAAAACAATACCTGAAGCGGAAAAACCAATGCCGCCTTTTGTAGATTCTTGGTCAAGTTCTACATCCTGCATTAACTGATGGTTTAAATAGTGTTGAACCCGTTGTCCTGAGACCACTACACTGGCGGTATACCATTGATTCGCTTTAATGTTTTCATAAAACCCTTTAGTTTGATTAACTTCCCATTGTGCATTGGCTTTATGACGACCAAATTCAGTGCCATTTTTCGCTGTAGTATCTGCCCTTAAGGTAAATTGATAGTAACTACTTGGCACCACACCCTGCGTTTCTGTGACATCATAAATCACGCTTCCCCAACGAGAAGCATTTAATGGTTGATCTAAAGTAAAATTAAAATTAATTTTATAATTTTTATATTTTTCAAATCCTTGAGGTAACAAAATTGTGGTTGGGCTCATTGCATTTGCCCGTCCATCAATATTTAATACGCCATTTTCGATATAAATATGACCTGGATTATTTCCTGGAATACGCCAACCTTGAGGAATTGTATCTTCCTGAGCGAAGTTCAATTGATACAACATTCTAGATTTTGGAGGAGTAATTTTAGGCTGAGTTTTTGCCGAAATTTTTGTTGTCAATTCAGCATAACTGAGCATAGGTAAAGTAATTAAAACAGCACAAGACAAAATAGAAAGTTTCATAAAATTTCTAGCGCATTTAAAACGTATTTTGAGCAAGTTACATTTTAAAGGCATCAGCCTAATTTAAATTTTGCCGATATTTTAAACCTTTATCTGTCATAGATCAGCTACTTTAAAGCCAACATGAAAATTATTGTTGCTGCTGTTCTTGCTGCCAACGGCGTTGTTGTAAGCGCTCCCCTTCAACCTCCCTTTTATTTCGTGCAGACTCGTATAATTTTGTCCCTTTTAACTCAGGTGGCAAATAGTCTTGTAGCACAAAATGTTCTGGATAATTGTGCGGATAGAGATAATCTACCCCATAGCCCTGTTGCTTCATCAATTTGGTTGGTGCATTACGTAAATGTAGAGGTACAGGTAGATTCGAGGTTTTCTCAGCCAACTCTAGTGCCTTATTGATGGCTAAGTAGGTACTGTTGCTTTTGGCACTGGTTGCCAAATAAACGGCACATTGCCCTAAAATAATTCTGCATTCAGGCATCCCAATGGCTTGAACCGAGCGGAAACACTCTCCTGCCAACAACAACGCATTAGGATTTGAATTGCCAATATCTTCTGAGGCAGCAATCAGCATACGTCGAGCGATAAAAACTGGATCTTCTCCACCTTTTAGCATTCGAGCCATCCAATATAACGCTGCATCTGGGTCACTCCCACGAATCGACTTAATAAACGCAGACACAAGATCATAATGTTGTTCACCTGACTTGTCATAGCGTGCGATATTTTGTTGGGCAACTTTAACGACGATCGCATTGGTCACAATATTTTCAATATCTGACTCAAAAGTGCTGGCAATGAGATCAATTAAATTCAATGCTTTACGTGCATCACCTGCGGCGAATTGAATTAAGGCATCAAATTCTTCAATCTGAATATGACGCTCTTGTAAAAACTTATCCTGTTGAATCGCCCGAAGAATCAGTTCTTGAATTGCTTCATTACTGAGCGCATTCAGCGTATATACCTGACAACGTGAAAGTAAAGCACTGTTGACTTCAAAAGAGGGATTCTCTGTTGTTGCCCCAATCAAGGTAATTTTACCTTTTTCAACAGCATTCAAAAGTGCGTCTTGTTGTGACTTATTGAAACGATGAATTTCATCAATAAATACCACTGGTGTTAGTAAATCACCACTTTCGGCAATCACTTCGCGCAGTTCTTTCACACCTGTGTTTAATGCAGATAAACTGACAAATGGACGATCCACAGCTTGTGCCAATAATAATGCAATTGTGGTTTTTCCAACACCAGGCGGTCCCCAGAAAATAATCGAAGGCAAATGCCCTTGATCAATCATTTGACGTAATGGGGCGTCAGCGCCAAGCAAATGATCTTGTCCAATAATTTCAGACAAATCACGTGGACGTAAACGTTCTGGAAGTGGAATTTGAGTGTCTGACATACTGCTTTTTTAATTGATGAATGCTGAGCTTAGTCTACTATGGAAAGCATTCAATATTGTACTTTCAATTTTAAAATAATCGATTCTGTAAAATATCCATCAGTGAAGCCTGAAACACTTCACCATGACTGAGATGTGGATACAATAAAAGCTTGGTATTTGCGCCTTTACTGGCTAAGTCTAGAACCAATTTTCGATTGTTTTGGTTCATGTCCCGATCAGCATTCGGGCTGATTTTCGCTGTGCTAGATGGAACAAGATCACCTTCCATCACCAATAGCTTTTGATCTTTAACTGATTCAGGTTTTACCTGCTCAACTGCTTTCAATAATCGGGAATCTGCCCAAGTTAAAGATGGGCTTGCAGCAAAATAAAGCGAAAATTTATTCTCATTGTGCTGGCGATTCAATAATGTATCTAATACAAATAAGCCCCCATAAGAATGTCCCCACAATGCAGTGCGCTGAGCATCCAATTTCACCTGCGAGTAAACCCAAGGCATGATTTTTTCAAAAATCATTTGTCTAAATTGCGGACTTCCTCCTGACATGCGCTCAGGATTTCGGGGATCAGCTGATATTTTTCCAGACTCATCTGCTGGCGTATAGTCCACGGAACGTGAAGCAGATTCAAACGGCAACTGAGTTTGATAGCCAATCGCCACTAAAACGGGGCTATCTTGTTCTGATAATTGCTTTAATAATGCTTCATCTAAACGCGCCATGACTGAATTACCATCCAGCATAAAAATAGCGGGACGGGGCTGATTTTTATTGATCTGTTTAGGTATACCTAACCAAACTTTATAATGTCGTTGCTGATCGGATGACTGAAAGCTGTGAACTTGAAACTGATAATAACTTGAACCATGATCTGCAATATTCGGTCCTAAGGGCTCTAGATCAGGCTTGGCATAAGCAAGGGAATACGCAGCAAAGCTTAGACTGATCGCACATAGGCACATTGTAATTTTTTTCAATCGTGTAAATAAACCAGACATTTTAAATGAGATCACATCATGAAAGCTGGTTTATCATATTACTATTTGATAATGATTATCAATTCAAAATTGTGGTCATTTTCTAACGTACCCAACGCACAATATATTCGTCAATTTCTTCCTCATCAACTTCTGTCTCTGAGATGCAGCGCCCTGCTGCAGATTTTCTGGCTTTAATCACATTTTGTCTGGAGCCTGTAATTAAATAGTGCCAAGACGGAAGGTTTTTACCTTCATTGACACGCCGATAGGCACAACTTGAAGGCAACCAATTTATCTGCGCTAATTTTTCAGGACTCAATTGAATACAATCTGGGACATAGTTCAAGCGATTAGCATAGTCTGAACATTGTGCTGTTTGACAGTCCAGTAGTTTACAAGAGACCTTGGTATAAGCGATTTCATGTGTTTCATCATCTTCGAGTTTAACCAAGCAGCACAAACCACAACCATCACATAAGGCCTCCCATTCCGCCTGATTGAGTTCAGACAAATGATAGTTTTTCCAAAATTGGGGGCGTATTTCGAGGCTCATGATATAAAGTGAAGTCATATGAGATGTTGTTATTATATCAGCATAAGAACATGAACTAGAGAATAAAAAAACATCACAAATCAGTTACATGATGCTTTATTTATCACACTTTTCAAACATAACTTCACAAGACCGCGCCGTTTTTCTCCTTATACTGAAACTGCATAAAAACAATATGGAGGTGGATATCATGTTCCGTTGGGCAATAATTTTCGCTGTGATCGCGTTAGTTGCAAGTTTATTTGGTTTTGGCGGTGTCGCAGGAATGTCTAAAGACTTTGCAGTAATTCTTCTTGTTGTTGCCGTTATTCTTGCAATTGTCGGATTTATTTCCAGAGGGAAAGTTTAAGCTTTTCTCAACATTTTTATGACAGTCTCTGTTTATGATCAAGAAGGTCCTAGGTCCTTCTTTTTTCATTTCTGCACCCATTCCATCATTCATAATTTCTCACATTTCTATACTCAATATTCCTAAATTAGCCATTTGAATCCTTTATATTTATGCTTTAATCAATGTCGCTCTCAAAAATATAAAAGGATTGAACAGATGGCTGTTGCAATTAAAACTCGTGAAATTCAATACCAAGCAAAAGATGGAACAACTTTAATCGGTTATTTTGCTGCCCCTGAATCTACACAACCTGTTGCAGGTGTCATCGTGGGTCCTGAATGGTGGGGACGCAATGAATATACTGAGCAACGCGCTAGAGAGCTTGCAGAACATGGCTTTGCTGCTTTAGCAATCGACATGTATGGCGATAAAAAAGTGACAACCGTTGCGACACAAGCCAATGAATGGATGATGCAAACTTTTCAAGATGCCGATACCATTGTAGATCGTACCTCTGCTGCACTTGCTACAATTGCTGCTCAACCTGAGGTAGATGGACAACGTTTAGCTGCTATTGGCTTTTGCTATGGCGGAAAAGTCATGCTCGATTTAGCTCGTTCTGGTGCTGACTTAAAAGCAGTCATTACTTTCCACGCCAACCTGTCCGCACAAAACCCAGCACAATCAGGAAAATTTAAAGCTGAGGTTTTAGTTTTACATGGTGAAAAAGACTCAATGGTGTCTTTGGCAGATGTTGAATCCTTCAAACAAGAAATGAATCATGCCCAAGTAAAATCTGAAGTGATCATCCTTAAAGATGCCAAACATGGCTTTAGTAACCCACAAGCAGATGAACGTGCCAAAGCCAATGGTGTAGATCTAGGTTATAACGCAGAAGCTGAAAGCGCAGGATTAACTGCTATGTATCAGTTGTTAAATCGTACATTGGTTTGATTTTAAACCTGATGTATGAACTCAACCAGTAAACAAGGAGTTTAAAATGACTGAGATAAAATGCCCTTATTGTGAATTTGAAGAATTTGACATCATTGATAAAAATGAATTTGGTGCAATTTTGCCTGAACAAAATCCTTTGTCTAAAGGGCATTCAGTCATTATCCCATTGCGCCATATCGATTCCTTTTTTGAGGTTTCAGAAAAAGAGCGTAAAAGTCTTTCTTCGCTGTTAGAGTTGGCACGTAATGAACTCAAACTCCGTCATCAACCAGAAGGCTTTCACATTGCCTTTAATGATGGTGATGTTTTTGGTCAAGAACAGAATAAACACTTTCATATTCATATCATTCCACGCTATAAAAATGAACCGCTTAAACTGGATCAGCGTTGGGGTATCATCAACGAAAATTAATCCTTTGCTAGTCAACTAAAAAAGACGCTACTGCGTCTTTTTTAGTTCAATATATTGCTTCATTCAACTTGACTTTAAAATCAAATTCTGACTATTCGAAATAGCTTAACTCACACAAATCTCATGCACAGTATTCAGATAATTTTCTGTAATCGATTCGAATTTGGTTATACTGAGCCACCTATTTTTGCCCTAGATTGATATGTCGCAATTTTCATTTTCAGACGCATTACTGACTTGGTTTGATCAACACGGACGCCATGATCTGCCTTGGCAAGTGGCAGATGATCCTTATAAAGTTTGGGTCTCTGAAATTATGTTGCAACAAACTCAAGTCAAAACAGTGCTGCAATATTTTGACAAATTTATTCAACGCTTCCCTACCGTTGATGATTTGGGTCAGGCGTCATGGGATGATGTTGCACCTTATTGGGCAGGCTTGGGCTATTACGCACGCGCCAGAAACTTACATAAAGCTGCGAAGGTTGTCAGTCAACAAGGACATTTTCCAAACACTCTGGAACAATGGATGGAGCTCTCAGGTATTGGACGTTCTACCGCAGGTGCACTTATGTCACTTGGGTTACGCCAATATGGTGTCATTATGGATGGCAATGTAAAACGTGTTTTATCGCGTTTTTTTGCCATCGAAGATGATCTCAGTAAACCTGTACATGAACGGGAAATGTGGAAATTGGCCGAAAGTTTGTGCCCTACTGAACGTAATCATGACTATACTCAGGCGATTATGGATTTAGGTGCAACCATCTGCACCCCTAAAAAACCATTATGTCTGTATTGTCCAATGCAGCAACATTGCCAAGCCCATCAGCAAGGGTTAGAAACAGAACTCCCTTATAAAAAACCCAAAAAACCTGTTCCAGTGAAAACTGGCAAAGTCTTGCTCATTGAGTCTCAAGGGCAATGGTTGTGGGAGCAACGTCCTAATAGTGGTTTATGGGGTGGACTATGGAGTTTACCAATTTTTGAAAGTGAGGCTGAACTGCAACAGATCTGTGAACGTTTAAAGCTGGTTTCAAACGTTGAATCTGTGCAAATTTCGCATAGTTTCACTCATTTTACTTGGATATTGACCGCACACATCATTCATGTTGAAAAAGACCAAGCTGAATATCTCCAAGCTGAACTGGGCGGTGAATGGCTCACGCCACAAAAAGCTACACAAATGGGTATACCAACAGCCATGAAAAAATTGATCTCAGCAATCAAAATATGACATAGTCAGGCACGGGTATTCTGATCATTTTTTCAATTTTAATTTACCCTTTTTAAACCTCAAAGCTGAAATTTGAAACTAGAAAAAAAGGATGTCTCGTGCCGCATCGTATCCAATATTGTGTGATTGCCCTGTTTACAATCATATTGAGCGCATGTACCACCGCACCCAAAAAGCCCAGTGGTACAAGACCGCATCTTCCGCAAGCTCAAATTAACCGATTAAAAGCAATGCCGCTTCCAACACGGTTGGCGATCCCTGTCGATGGTGTCAAACCACAAAATCTCACCGATACGTGGGGGGCGTCCCGAAGTGCTGGACGTGCGCATGAGGGCATTGACATCATGGCTTCACGTGGAACCAAAGTGTACAGTAATACTGAAGGAGTGATTACCAGTTTAAAAAGTAACAACTTAGGCGGTAATGTGATTTGGTTAATGGGACCTGGTGGTGCTTATCATTATTATGCACATTTGAATGATCACCGACGTGGTTTAAAAGAAGGAGACTACGTTAAAAAAGGTGAATTAATTGGTTATGTCGGCAATACAGGAAATGCACGACATACTGCACCTCATTTACACTATGGACTATACTTAAGAGGTAAGGGACAAGGTGCAGTGAATCCTTATCCGTATTTACGTTAAATTTTAAATTAGATATTTAGGAATATTCCATGTCAGAAGCATTGCTTGAGCGTTTAGTTGAATTTGCAGAATCAGGCAATCAACAAAAAATTGTCCTCAAAGGGCAAAGCCATCAAGGCTGGATTATGGAAATCACCAATGAGTCCCTCATGATCAGTACTGGCTTTGCAGATAAAGCGGGTAAAGATATTTGGATAAATTTTACTGACCTAGAAACTGCCCAACTTTCATATTGGGATAACAAACAAGATCAATGGGTCGAATTTAAACTCTAATTACATCAAAAAAATGGAGCATCTTTCATGACCAATAAACGCTGTGGCTGGTGTTCGGATGATCCAATTTATATCGAATACCATGATCATGAATGGGGTAAACCAAATCGCAATGAGCAACATTTATTTGAAATGTTGTGTCTCGAAGGGCAACAAGCAGGATTATCTTGGATTACTGTTTTAAAAAAGCGTGAATCTTATCGCACACATTTTTTTAATCATTCAATCCAAACCATTGCTGACTTGACTGAACAAGATTTGGCATTGAAATGCCAAGATACTGGACTCATTCGTCATATTGGTAAACTTACCGCTATTCGTGACAATGCCATTGCATGGCAAAACATGAAAGCGAAAAATATTGATATGGTGGATTGGCTTTGGGATTTTGTTGATCAACAGGTACAGCTGAATGATGTTCCTGATTATCGACAAGCACCTGCGCAAACTGAAGCCAGCCTAAAGTTGTCTAAAACTTTGAAGAAAAACGGCTTTAAGTTTGTCGGTCCAACAACATGCTACGCATTCATGCAGGCGGTTGGAATGGTCAATGACCATGAAAATGATTGTATGTCGCGCTAAATTTCGCTCAAAAAAACAGGAAGGATTCATATGTCAGCCAATATCATTCAATCCTATGCAGCCCTAGAAGCAGGCGCTGAACTTGTACCCTATCAATTTGATGCTGGCGATTTAGCACCACATCAAGTTGAAGTTAAAGTTGAATATTGCGGTTTATGCCACTCTGATGTTTCCGTGATTAACAATGAATGGGGAAATGCAGTTTTCCCTGTAGTGGGTGGTCATGAAATTATTGGAACGATCACTCAGTTGGGTTCAGAAGCAAAAGGTTTAAAAGTCGGACAACGTGTTGGTATCGGTTGGACAGCAGAAAGCTGTCAGCACTGTGACCCATGTGTCAGTGGACAACAAGTGCTTTGCACTGGCGAAAAAAAAGCCACCATCGTTGGTCATGCTGGCGGTTTTGCAGATAAGGTTCGTGCTGGTTGGCAATGGATTATTCCACTTCCTGAAAACTTAGACCCTGAAAGTGCAGGTCCACTATTATGTGGGGGAATCACTGTTTTTGATCCGATTTTAAAACACCAAATTCAAGCTGTTCATCATGTAGGTGTCATTGGGATTGGTGGTTTAGGTCATATGGCGATTAAATTACTCAAAGCGTGGGGCTGTGAAATTACCGCATTCACCTCTAATTTAGATAAGTCAGATGAGCTGCGAGCGATGGGCGCAGACCATATCGTCAATAGCCGTGATGCAAATGATTTAAAAGCACAACGTGGTAAATTTGATTTGTTACTCTGTACGGTGAATGTGAGCTTAGACTGGAAAGCTTATCTGAATACACTTGCACCCAATGGCACTATTCATATGTTAGGCATGGTGCTTGAACCTATGCCCATTCCTGCAGGTACATTGATCAGTGGTGCAAAATCAGTAACTGGCTCTCCAACAGGCTCCCCTTTTGCATTACGTCAATTATTGCAATTCGCAGCGCGTAAAAATATTGCTCCTCAAATTGAAGTGTATCCAATGTCAAAAATTAATGATGCTTTGGAACGCCTCCATTCAGGAAAAGCACGTTATCGTATTGTGTTAAAAGCTGATTTTTAATCTATGCAATATACCCCATTTACGTTGACATTCATCATCGTCAATGGGGCAATGGATCATGCCGTTTGTAAACCTTAGTCAAACTGCCGGATTCTTCGGACTAGTGCTTTGATTTCAATCACGCATATCTGATTAAATTTATGTTTTTATAGAATTTGTTAGAAGATCTTGGTCATTCATTTATTTTTAATTTTTTGGATCATCACTGTTTTTTTCTAACGTGAGGCGATATGAAGGTCATCATGTTGAGTGAGCTTATGCCACACTCTTGGTTGACAATTCGCCTCTGACCCAATCTGCCAATAACATGATGGCATCCTGAACCTCCTGAGACAATTCATGTCCTGCATTTAAACGAATACAATTGTTATAACGATGATCTTCACCAAAAATAATACCCGGAACAATATTGATACTGTATTGCTGCGCATAGTAATACAACGCCAAACTATCTACTTGTTCAGGGAATTGCAGCCAAAGCGCATAACTCCCCTGCGGTTGATTCAAACGGATACTCACGCCATGAAAAGCCTGTTGAATAAATTGTCGATACTGCTCAACCTGTGCCATCAGTTTAGGACGTAATTCGCTCAGATGTTGACGATAGGCTCTGCTATAAATCATATCAGCAAGCCCCAATTGCAAAGGCGTATTCACCGAAACATTCTGTAAAATGAGTCTTGCATGTAAATGTTGTAAGCGCTGCGGTAAGCAAAACCAGCCTACACGATAAGAGGTCGATAGAGATTTTGAGACTGAGCTGCAATACACCACATAGCCCTGTTGATCCCAATATTTAATAGGTAAAGGACGTTTGGCATTAAAACTACATTCTGCATAAATATCATCTTCAATCACATAGCATTGATATTTCGCCGCAAGTTGTGCAATACGTTCTTTCTCAGCATTGCTGAGGCAAAAACCCAGAGGATTTTGAAAATTAGCCGTCAATAAGCAGATTTTTACCCCAGGGCTTTGCATTTCTTGCTCTAAACGATCTAGATCAAAACCTTCTGTATTGGCTGGGATTTCGATAATTTTTCGCTTCAACAAAGCCAATAACTGCAACTGCCCATTATAGTTTGGTGTCGGTACAATCACACTATCACCAACTTGTGTAAGGCTCTGAATCATGATCGACAGTGCAGGCATACAGCCATTACTGATATAAATATCTTCTTTTGCAATATAAAAACCATCTTCAGCCCAGTGTGCCGACAAAGCCTCCCTCAATTGCAGATGTCCTTGACGATCGTTATATAAAAAATCTTCTGGTTTACTGTGCTTTAAAGCACGTTGGATTGAACGACGTAAGGCTTCGATAGGAACCAGATTAGGTGACAATTGAATCGAACCGAGATGAATCAATTTATTATTGATCGCAGCCTCATGAATTTGAATTTGCAATTCCAGATTAGAAACTTCCCGTGGTCTAGACTGAAAATCTGGATGGTCAGGTACAGCTATCTGCGGGGAATTTGGCAAAGCCTGTACAAAATAACCTGACTTTTCTTTGACAAAAATCAAGCCTTGAGCTTCAAGCAATTCATAACAACTCTTTGCCGTATTCAAACTCACTTTTTGTAGTTCAGCAAATTGACGCAAAGAACTCAGTCGTTGCCCGACTGCGAGCTCCCCACAATAAATTTTTTGCGCGATCTGTTGTGCCAAGATCTGATATTGGAAAGCCATATCTGTACCCAAATTTTAATATTTGTTGTATCTGTATCTGTAAATCTAACAGATTTATGCTTCTTTTACAGCCAGTTTTTAAAACATAATTGATTTGAAAGGAGAAAATAATGAGAATCATCGCCCTAATCAGCATTGCTTTGGTACTCAGCGCCTGCCAGCCTCAACAAGTCAATAAAGCAGCTCAGCAACAACATTTTGTATGCAAATCTTTGATTGAAGGTTTTTTGAAGACACAACGTTTGGGTAATTATCAGCTTGATCATCTACAGCCAACCTTGCATCATGCTGTCGCGGTCAGACATTATCACTATCGTGCCAGTGGAGATCAGGCTGTTAAAATAAATATGCCTGTTCAAAAAAATTTGGAATTCCAATGCCAACAAACCTCCGCCCAGCATTTTGAAATTCATTTGGTGACACCGCAACAGCCCAACACTGCCCCATTATTGAGTCTAGATCTACCACCACAAAAGACTATCGAAACCTTGACAGCTTTTGCGCTAAAAACTCAATAAATAGACGTACACGTTTAGGTAAATGTTCTTGTTGATAATAAACTGCATGGATGTGTTGCTCGTAAATTTCTATTTGATCTTCAAATAGCGCGATCAACCTTCCCGCTCTGAGATCTTTAAGCACCTCAAATGCTGAAAGTCTGGCGATACCATGCCCACGTAGACAAAGTTGACGTACTGTTTCACCGCTAGATGCTTTGATTTTAGGTTGTACAGTCAATTTTTCACCATTCACACGGATGGGCCAAGTATTGAGATGACTGACCTTACTAAATCCGATTTGAACATGATTGAGGATATCGAGTGGGGTTGCAGGATAACCATTTCGTGCTAAATACTCAGGGCTGGCAACAATGTATAAACGACTTTTACACAGCAATCTCGCATGTAGGCTGGAGTCATTTAATTCTCCAAAACGTATTGCGACATCCGTTTTATGTTCCAATAAATCAATGATTTGATCATTACTGTTTAATTCAATTTCAATGTCTGGATAAAGCTGAGAAAACTCTTGCATTAAGGGTGCAATCACATGCAACACAAAAGGCGTCGCCGAATCGACACGAATCAACCCAGAAGTATCGCTGTCCGACTTCAATAGCGCATCTTCAGCTTCATTCAGATCATGTACAATTTTACGGGCTTTTTCTAAAAATAATTGCCCCTCTTGAGTTAACTTAAGCTTCCGCGTAGTTCGCTCCAGTAAAGTCACATTCAGTTTAGACTCAAGCCGTTGCAAAGCTCGGCTCACGCCCGAAGTCGTTTGTTCAAGATGTCTTGCAGCAGCAACAATCGAACCACTGTCCACAATATTGATAAATGCCTGTAACTCTTCTAAGGTCGATTTCATCTCTGTAATATCACGATTTATTATTGATTAATAGTCAATAATATTTTGCATATTCCTGTATTTTTCCGCAACAATTAAAGTAGCAAAATAGCCCTAATCCCAGAAAATAAAGTGAAGCACATCATGACAAATATCGTTCCTCAATTTGGTGTAGGTACTTTTCGTTTATCAGGTCAAACCGTAATAGATTCAGTTAAAAATGCGCTAGATGTGGGTTATCGTGCTGTAGATACAGCACAAATCTATGGCAATGAAGCCGAAGTCGGTCAGGCGATTACTGAAAGTCATATTCCGCGTGATGAATTGTTTATCACGACAAAGATATGGACAGACAATTATCAAGCAGACAAACTTATTCCAAGTTTGAAAGAAAGCCTGCAAAAACTGCGCACTGATGCTGTCAATCTGACTTTGATCCATTGGCCTGCACCAAGTTTAGGTATTTCTGTTGCTGAAATGATGCATAACCTTTTAGAAGCTAAAAAGCTTGGCTTAACTGAACATATTGGTATTTCAAACTTCAATATTGACTTGTCACAACAAGCGATTGATGCTGTTGGACTTGAAAATATTGCAACAAACCAAATTGAGCTCAGCCCTTATTTACAAAACTCAAAGTTAGTCGATTTCTTACAATCACAACATATTGATGTGACGTCATACATGACTTTAGCTTATGGCAAAGTTTTAAATGATCCTGTATTGGCTGAAATCGCTCAACAACATCAAGCTTCAACAGCACAAATTGCGTTGGCATGGGCATTGCAAAAAGGTTTTGCGGTTATTCCATCATCAACCAAGCGTGAAAACTTAATGACGAACTTAAAAGCCCAAGAGATTCAACTCTCTACTGAAGAAATGCAGATGATTGCACAATTGGAGCGCAATGGTCGTGAAGTTGATCCAGAAAATTTAGCACCGAAGTGGGATATTTAATTTAGCAATTTAGCTTAATCACAGCTAAATCTATTCTCAGATTTTCACTGTTCATTTCTGATCGATTGAAAGGCATCAATTGCTTCGCAATATCTTTTGTTGCGAAGCTTTGATGTGTGTTTGACTCAAACAAAATGCGATCTAAAAGCTTTTGTTGAAATCAACATCAAAAAATTGTGCTTGTGATATTGGTCTGATGATTGCACCACTGTACTCGGTCTTTTTTCAATCTTCTGTATATTTGAGATCTCTCATGAAATTAAATTTTCCCTTACTTGCACTAGCCATAGGCGCTTTTGCAATAGGAACAACTGAATTTTCTCCAATGGGTTTTCTACCTCAAATTGCAGAAAACCTCAACATTTCGATTCCCACAGCGGGGATGCTTATTACGGCTTATGCACTAGGTGTAATGATCGGTGCTCCGATTATGACATTATGGTTTGGACATTTTTCACGACGTAAAGCACTGATATTGGCCATGAGTATTTTCACTGTGGGCAATATTCTTGCAGCCATTGCACCGAACTATTGGGGGCTGATGGGAGCTCGAATAATTACCAGTCTTAATCATGGTGTATTTTTCGGGATTGGCTCAATTGTTGCCACCAGTGTTGTGCCTAAAGACAAACAGGCGAGTGCTGTTGCCATGATGTTTATGGGACTCACGATTGCCAATATTGGGGGTGTACCTCTAGCAACATGGGTTGGACAAAATATTGGTTGGCGTATGTCCTTTGCCGCAATTGCGATCTTGGGTGTCATCACCATGTTGGCATTATGGAAAGCCTTGCCTGTAGATGTGGCAGGTTTGCGTCCAAATGTAAAAGCTGAGCTGAAAGTTTTGACTCGCTTGCCTGTGCTTTTTGCCTTATTGACGACTGTGATGAGTGCAGGAGCGATGTTTACGCTCTACACCTATATTGCACCGAGCTTGCAAAATATCACCCATGCCAGTCCAATGTTTATCACACTGATGTTGGTCTTAATCGGAATCGGTTTTTCAATTGGGAATCATCTCGGTGGGAAGTTCGCAGATCGATCACTGAATAAAACATTGATCGGTTTTTTAGTGTTATTAATGCTGTCCATGTTACTGTTCCCGATCTTGGCACAAACACCGCTTGGTGCAGCTTTGGCGCTTGTTGTTTGGGGAGCAGCAGCCTTTGCTGTTGTGCCTCCACTTCAAATGCGGGTGATGTCTGTTGCGCATGAAGCACCAGGACTAGCCTCTTCAGTGAATATTGGTGCATTTAATTTAGGTAATGCTTTAGGCGCAACCGTAGGTGGTGCAGTTCTCAGTATGGGTATGAGTTATTCAGCCGTTTCAATTGCAGGCGCAGTACTTACCGCATTAGGATTGCTCTTGGTATTTATCCAAATGAAAATGAGCAAAGAACCCGTGCATCAATTCAGCTAATGTTAACTTACCAAATCATCTGCGACTGAATTGATTATATTGTTCATTTCCCTGCACCTTCATAGGGTGCAGGGTTCAAAATAGCTATAAATAACGCATCCTGAATCAATGATTATTTTAAAATTTCAGGTAAGGCAGCAAGCTTGGTATTCTTTACCAATTCAGATTTCATCTTTTGCAGCATTTGATAAGGTTGCTGTTCAACCAGCATATTGGTCACACTTGCCGGGATTGAACCTTCAGGATTGGCATGTCCAGAAGTGATCACTTTCACTTTATTGGGACCAAGTTTTTGAAATGTCCAATCGCCCGCATAATCTTTTAAACGAATATAATCTGAGTTCAGTGCTTTGCCTTGTTGAACCGCAGAGTTTTTAATATAAATCGTGCCACTCGCGTCTTTAGACATCGTTCCTTTCACCACCATGTCACGATCTTTTAGAGGAAATGGAAAGTCTAAAACCATATAAATACTGAATTCGCCCTTTTTATCATCTCGAGACAGCACTTCTGCTTTAGCAACATTGGGTACCCATTTAGGTGAATTATTGACATCCAGAACTAAAGCAACAGCCCGTTCAATCGGTACGTCTATTGTTGTTTCTGCTTTATAGGACAGAACAGGGTTATTGGTATCTTTATAAGTCCAGACCTTAATGTTGTTTTTGTTTAGACTCAATTTGGCATTGCTCGGTAAAGCTGCTTGTGCAGTCAGGCTAAAAGCACTGACAACACAAGTAAGTAACATCACTGTTTTTTTCATTTTTTATGTTCAAAATTTGACTCATTGTTATAATTTTAGCGCAACATGTTTTAAGCTTGAATATCATTTAAGCCTAAAACGTCCTTCATATCGTATTTTTTTGCATCTTTTCCGACAACCCAAGCTGCTGCACGTACAGCGCCTGCTGCAAAGTTCATACGATTGGTCGCTTTATGTGTCACTTCGACACGCTCACCCTCGCCTATGAACATCACAGTATGCTCACCGACGATATCACCACCACGAATCGTTTCAAAACCGATCGTTTCACGTTCACGTGGACCTGTATGACCTTCACGACCATAAACCGCCACTTTCTTCAAATCACGCCCTAAAGTTTCCGCAACCGCTTCCCCCATCATCAAAGCAGTTCCAGATGGTGCATCTACTTTGTGACGATGGTGTGCTTCGATAATCTCAATATCCACTGTATCACCAAAAACTTTGGCAGCCAGCTCGAGCAATTTAATTGAAACATTGACACCCACTGAGTAGTTTGCAGCATAAACAATGGGGGTTTGTGTCGCAGATTGATTTAACAAGGTTTTTTGCTCATCTGAAAAACCCGTTGTTCCAATCACCATGGCAACACCAGCATCACGGCATAATTTTAGATGGCTTTCTGTTGCAACTGGGGCAGTGAAATCAATCACCACATCAACATCTTTTAAAATGTCTTCCAAACTGCCCACGACTTTGATACCTACAGCACCAATTCCAGCAAGTTCCCCTGCATCTGCACCAATCAACGTACTTTCTGGACGCTCTACCGCTGCCGCAAGCTGATAACCTGCTTGTTGTACCGCTTGAATCAATGTACGGCCCATACGACCGCCTGCACCTAAAATACCAATACGTGGAGCTGCTGACATACGATCTTCCTAAATCTGAATTTGAAAATTTGGCTCTACTATAACAAAACTCAGTTCCAAGACCACGACTCCATTTAAAAAATACTGCGAACTTTCTGATTTCTTTTAAGTCTTCGGCAATTAAGGTCAAAAAAGTAGACTCAACGAAAAAATAGATCAAGACTAAAAAATATATCGATAAAACTTTGAAAAAATTTAAAATATTGCTCAATCTATTTCATCAAAGTGCAAGAATCACACAGCAGACTACTGCCACGAATGAAAACAATATGGATTATAAGGAGATCAATATGCATTCGAATAAAATGGTTTTTGCATTTGTATTAGCAACAATGATGACCAGTGCTTGGGCTGAATCTGCACCAACTCCAGCCGTTACACTTGCTGAAGAAAAAACGGTCTCTCAAGGCAACGCGACTACGCCTTCAGAAACACAAACTGAAGTTCGTGTTGAAGACATTGACGCTCCGATTCTTGAATAATTTTGGTTTGTTTTTAGCGTTAGAGGATATGGGGTTATATCCTCTAATCTTGAAATCACTGCACAGATTCACAATATGATCTACGCTAATCTATTGAAACTTTAGATGTAAAACGTGGCAATGAAAGTTTTATCTCATTCAACAATATTTTCATAACATCAATTTTATTGATCAAAAAAAATTATATTTTGAAGCTACAATTAGGACTCATTTAGAATGACTAAATTTCGTATTTCGCGCCTAGAATCGCCTAAAAAACACACCTAGTCGCAAACATAGACGAATTGCCCACAAACCCTAAAATAACGAAACAATTTTAAATAAAATTTAAGCTTAATAAATGAATATTCTAAAGCTCGGAAGTCATACAAATAATAGAGAGATTTAAGGAAATATAATGCAAATTAAAACCATGATTTTAGGACTAATGATGATCACAACTGTTTCGCTCAGTTGGGCACAAGACTCTACTGCCCCCGCTGAACCTCAGACAGCTGCCTCATCCACTCCGACAGTGATTCTTCCACAAGATGACAATTCAATCGATGCTGCGCCAGATGATCATGAATTTGACCAATCCTCATCGGATCAACCGACAAAATAAAAAATGGAGCAACAGCTCACTGTTGCTCCATTTTTATTGCTTTAATCGTTCAGATTAATTAGTCGAATAAACGATCAAAGAAAGATTTTTTCTTCGGCGAAGATTTATTGTCATCGCTTTCCATGGTCGCTTGAAGTTCTTTCAACAGCTCACGTTGGCGACTCGTCAAATTCACCGGTGTTTCTACTACGATACGGCAAAGTAAATCACCTTGCATGCTACTACGTACAGGTTTCACGCCTTTACCACGTAAACGGAACATTTTACCGGTTTGTGTACCTTCAGGCACTTTCAAACTGACACGACCGTCTAAAGTTGGAATCTCAAGTTCCTTACCTAAGGCAGCATCAGCAATGCTCACAGGCACATCCATATAGAGGTCTGCACCATCACGTTGGAAGATGTCATGTTCACGTACAACCACTTCAACGTATAGGTCACCAGACTGACCATCACGAATTGCTTCACCTTTACCAGTTAAGCGTACGCGATCACCATTGTCCACACCTGCTGGAATGGTCACTTCAAGCGTTTGTTGACGATCTGAAACCCCAGAACCATGACACTTATTACATGGGTTTTTAATGATTTTGCCCTGTCCGCGACAAGTGCTACAAGTCTGTTGGACTGAGAAAAACCCTTGTTGCATACGCACCTGACCTGCACCATGACAAGTCTTACACGTTTCAACATCATTCGGATTTTTTGAACCTTTTCCATCACAGGCATCGCAAGGTGCTGGTGCAGTGAAAGTAATGGTTTTTTTCACCCCTTTCACAGCTTCTTCAAGCGTTAATTCCATGACATAACGGAGATCTGAGCCACGACGTGCACGTTGTTGACCACGACCACCGCCGCCAAAAGCACCACCGAAAATATCACCAAACTGGCTGAAAATATCTTCGGCACTGAATCCACCACCGAAGCCGCCACCGCCCATACCACCTTCAAAGGCATTGTGCCCCATACGGTCATACATGCTGCGTTTTTCACTGTCAGAAAGCACTTCGTAGGCTTCTGCACATTCTTTGAACTTTTCTTCAGCTTCTGCGTTGTCAGGGTTGCGATCTGGATGATACTTCATCGCCAACTTACGGTAGGCTTTTTTAATTTCATCATCACTAGCGGTTTTAGCAATACCTAAAACCTCATAATAATCACGTTTAGCCATGATTGGCGATGCTCCACAAAAATTTGATAATACTTCTATGCAGAGTAAATTGGGGGCGATGTTATTTTTTACAAGTTTGAAATCTAGTTTTTTTTAAAAAACTGCTTTTTTCTGTAAATATTTTGTAAAACCTTTAAGCCAAATATTGAGCAAATATAGCCATGCAATCGCACTAAATACGACACCTGCCACCGTACATGCTTTTACCCAGATGAAACTGTCCCAATAGAAAAACATTAAAGGGATAAACCACAATGCAGCAAAAGCCGCTAAAATCAAAAAAATGACAGCATTGCGCATAATCCACAATGCTTGTGCATGTATCCATACCTCTGCATCATTTGCTACTGCTACTTTGCGCGCTAACCAATATGCGAGCACTGCTGTAATTACCGTAAATAATGCAAGAAACATAAACAAATAAGAGCTCGTAATGAACTTACGATGCTGTTCCGGATTTGTTTGCCCCATGGGTGTTTTTGACCTCAAATTCATTGCATACTGATTGACTTATTATGCAATGAAATTTCCTATGTTATTTTCTGTTAAAGATTAAGTGCTACTATATTGAAGTTTTCAATTTTTCGCACCTAATATTCACAACAAATTATGTATTTTCTGTAGTTTTTTTAATCTTAAACCAAGTCGCATATAGCGCAGGTAAGAAAAATAGGGTCAAAAGTGTAGCGATAATTAATCCACCCATAATCGCAACAGCCATCGGACCAAAGAAAATACTACGTGACAGCGGTATCATCGCCAAAACAGCAGCCAATGCAGTAAGAATAATTGGACGGAAACGGCGTACTGTTGCGTCCAAAATTGCATCCCATTGATTATGCCCAGCTCGAATATCCTGCTCAATCTGATCGATCAGAATTAAAGAATTTCGCATAATCATGCCAGATAGTGCAATCGTACCGAGCATTGCCACAAAGCCGAACGGTTTGTTAAATAACAACAGGAATAAAACTACACCGATTAAACCCAATGGCGCAGTCAAAAACACAATGAAAGAACGTGAAATACTTTTCAGCTGAATCATCAGGAGCGTAAATACCACTGCTAGGAATAGAGGCATACCTGCATTCACAGAGCTTTGTCCTTTGGCAGACTCCTCTACTGTTCCGCCCACTTCAACCAAATAACCACTTGGTAATGTTGCGCGAAGCTGATCCATTTTCTCTGCCATTTGATTTACAACAGTTGCGGGTTGTAACTTGCTCCGAATATCTGCACGTACTGTAATGGTTGGTAAACGATTGCGGTGCCAGATTAGACCGTCTTCAAACTTATACTGTAGTTTCGCGATTTGTGCCAATGGTACTGTAGTGCCATTGCTGGTCGGTACAGCCAAACTTGATAATGCTTCCACATTAATTCGTTCAGCCTGATCCCCACGGATACGTACATCAATTAATTCACGTTTTTCACGATACTGATTGATGATTGCACCTGAAATCGAACTGTTTAAGAAATTCGCCAAATCTTCCGAACTCACGCCCATTTGACGCGCACGATCTTGGTCGATCAGCAAAGAAATGATTTTACTTTGCTCACCCCAATCCAAATGCACATTGCCAGTATTTGGATTTTCACTCAGCAGTTGAGCAACTTTCTGGGCTTCCTGACGGACTACAGCAACGTCTTCACCAGATACACGATACTGCAACGGATAGCCCACAGGAGGACCATTTTCCAACAATGAGACACGGGTTCGAACTTGTGGCAATAATTGGCGAATTTGAGTATCTAAGGATTTACGAATTTCATCGCGATCGTCAAGTGATGACGCCAACACCACAAACTGTGCAAAACTGGCTTGTGGCATTTGTTGATCAAGTGGCAAGTAAAAACGTGGCGAGCCTGTGCCAACATAAGCGACATAATTATCAATACCGTCTTGTTTGGATAAGAATGCTTCCACTTTTTTCACAGCATTTTCAGTTGCGGTGAGTGAAGCGCCTTCTTCCAATTTTAAATCGACCAGAATTTCGGCACGGTTTGACGGTGGAAAAAACTGTTGTGGTACAAACTTAAACATCACCACCGACAGTACAAATATCCCTACAGTGATTGAAATCACCGTTTTTCGATAGGTCACACACCAATTCACCAACTTTCTAAAGCTTTGATAAAATTTCGATTGGTAGGGATCAAAATGCTCACCAGCATGATGAATCACAGGTTGCGGTTCTGGTTGTTTACGCAATCTTGCATAAAGACGCTGATACCACGGCGCTTTTTGCGCTTCTTTACTAAAATCAGGCAGTAATTTATCACCCAAATAAGGTACAAAAATCACCGCGGCAAACCATGACACAACTAAAGCAATGGTAACCACTTGGAAAATTGAACGGGTATATTCACCTGTACTTGATGCAGCGGTCGCAATCGGTAAAAATCCCGCAGCGGTAATTAATGTACCTGTTAGCATTGGAAATGCGGTACTGGTCCATGCAAATCCTGCGGCTTTCATTCGACTATAGCCTTGCTCCATTTTGATCGCCATCATTTCGACCGCGATAATGGCATCATCGACCAAAAGTCCTAATGCGAGGATCAATGCGCCTAAAGAAATCTTATGCAAGCCAACATCAAACAGATTCATCCCTGCAAAGGTCATGGCGAGCACCAACGGAATCGAGAAGGCAACCACTAATCCTGTTCGGAAACCCAATGAGAAAAAACTGACCAGTAAAACAATGATCACAGCCTCAGCCAATACTTTGACGAATTCATGAATACTACGTTGTACTGCAACAGGCTGATCTGAAACTTTTTTCAGTTCCATGCCCAAAGGTAAAGTCTTTTGTAGGGTTTGAAATTCAGTCTCTAGATTTTTACCCAATGCAATGATGTCCCCACCTTTACGCATGGATACAGCAAGACCAATACCATTTTCTCCCATAAAGCGCATACGCGGTTGAGCAGGCTCACTAAAACCACGATAAACCTCAGCCACATCGCCCAGTTGAATAGTTTTATTTCCCACCAGCAACGGCATTTTTTTCAGATCGTCTACGCTTTTTAATGCGCCACTGACACGGACTTGAATACGGTCTGTACCTGTTTCAAAGAAACCTGCACTGGTCACACTATTTTGTTTTGCCAAAGCTTCTTGGATTGCTGTAACAGGCACACCCATCTGCACTGCTTTAGTATTGGAAATCTCAATCCAAATCTTTTGATCTTGTAATCCAACCAAATTGACTTTGCTGACATCTTTTACTCGCTGTAAGCGAAGTTGTAGTCGATCGGCATATTCTTTGAGTGTGGCATAATTGAAGTCTTTGCCTGTTAAAACATAAATATTCCCGAATGTATCGCCAAACTCATCATTAAAGAATGGACCCTGAACACCAGAAGGCAACTGTGTTTTGATGTCACCGACTTTTTTACGTACTTGGTACCAAACATTTGGAAGTTCACTGGATACTAACGAATCTTTTGCCATAAACATGACCATGGACTCTCCAGGACGAGAGTACGCCATAATCTTGTCATAGAGCCCTGTACTCATGAGCTCCTTTTCAACTTTATCGGTGATTTGCAAAGAGACTTCCTGTGCTGTTGCACCCGGCCAGTAGGTTTGCACCACCATCACTTTAAAGGAAAAAGGAGGATCTTCACTTTGAGACAGTTTGGAATAAGAAAATAACCCGACAATCCCCAGCAAAATCATAAAATAAAGCACTAAGCCTTTATTTTTGAGCGCCCATTCTGACAAATTAAAGGAGTTAAATAGACTCATGATCATGCCCCTTTTTGGATAGTTACAGCACGATTTTCACGATCTATTGGTTTAATTTTTTGCTTGTCACGGAGTAAGTGAACACCGCCGACCACCACCCATTGCCCCGCATTTAAACCACTCAATACCGTGACATTGTCACGCCCGTAAGGTCCTAAAGTCACAGAGACTTTACGAATAGTCTGATCAGGATTAACCACCCAAATATATGCTTGATTATTATTGGCTGAGACACTGCTCAGCGGTACACTCAAAATATTTTGAACATTTTGATTGAAAAACACACGTGCGCTTTGCCCCAGTTGAATGACCGACTGTGCTTCTTTTAAAGCCACTTTCACTGTAAATGTCCGCGATTGATCTGCAGCAGGAGAAATCTCACGGACATAGGCTGCAAATTTATCTTCAGGCTTTGACCACAAGGTAATCCATGCGCTTTGTCCAACTTTAATTTCAGAAATCGCCTGTTCAGGAACCCCGATAACCACCTCACGATCACCATCAATCGCCAATTGATAAATCGCTTGCCCTGCCGAAACCACTTGTCCAATTTCAATATTACGTTGGGTAATGACCCCATTTTTATTGGCAATCAGTTGGTTATAACCTGTCTGATTGGCACTGACATCATAGTTGGATTGTGCTTGTTTAAGGCTTGCCTGTGCTGCGTCATATTGATTTTTAACACTATCGTATTGGGAACGACTGACGGCATTGATGGGTAATAATTGTTGAAAACGTTTAAACTCATCTGCTGCAACTTTCGCAGCGGATTGAGCACTTTCAAGTTGTGCTTTTGCAGAGTTCAATTGTAATTCGGCATCTTTGACATCTAGCTTGGCCAAAACCTGCCCAACTTTAACGCGGTCGCCAACCTCGACATAACGTGCAGTGATCTGTCCAGCAACTCGAAAGGCTAACGCAGTTTGCTGCCGTGCCTGTACATCGCCTGCATAGCTTTTCTGATCTTCTTGGGAAGTCAGCGGTTGGGCAACCATCACCAAGGGAATCTGTTCCACTTCAGGCGCTGGCTTACTACATCCCACCAGAATGACACTACACGATACCAATAGGCTCGTGATCACTAACTTTATACTACGCATAGGCAAGGCTCTTATTTAAATGCTCTTTTCAGGCAAATGAGAATGAGATATTGAGACCATGTGACGATTCATCTAGCACCTTGCAAAACAAACAAAACCATACTTTGTTCTTGCGCAGGTTGGCGTTAAAATAATCTTAGCCAGCATGCCGAAACTGAAAAAGTAATTTTCTAGGTTTCACGCTTTGCCCGCTTAGTTTTACTGAACGACACAAGTCATTGATGAAATGTCAAAAGCCCGTTTGTTGCTCATTTTTTAATTAATATACTGCATGGTACAATAATTGTGAATCATGTTTTGAGTAATTGACCTAATTTTGTTTTTTTGGGAATTATTGTGCAAACAACAGTTGGCCGTCCAAAGGACTTAGAAAAACGTAAACACATTGTAGAAGCAGCAAAAAAACTGTTTCTAAAGCTTGGCTATCACGGTTCCAGTATGAATCAGATTGCCAAAGAAGCAGGTGTAACAAAACTGACCGTATATAACCATTTTCAAGATAAAGAAACTTTATTTAGCTGTGCCATTGAAGAAACTTGCGAACAGTCAATTAATGCCCGACCATTGCGTCTCAATGCTGAAAGTGATTTTTATGCACATTTTTTTCAAGCCTGTGAATTGGCAATGAATGTGATTAATTTGCCTGAAGCTATTAAATTAGATCATTTACTATTGGAACTTGCCGCAGAAAAAAACCCTTTGGCGCTACAATTTTATAATTCGTCTCATCAAAGAATGTGTTCGGTATGGCAAGACTTTTTTCAACAAGCCACGAGCCTACAATTTATTCAAGCAGACCAGATCGAAAAACAGACCAATTTAATTTTGTCATTATTGCTTGGTGTTCGTCATCATGAGGTCTTGTTGGGAATTCGCCCAACGCCAACAGATCAAGAAAAGCAGCAAATCATCAAAGAAAGCATTGATTTATTTATGCTGAAATATAAACCGTGATGGTGCTATTAAAAAACTAAATAATGTGCAATTGCTGTTTCAGGCATACTCGAAGATGTCATAGGCAAATTGACCCAAAAAGTTGGGGTCTGTTGACAATTCGTCTATGTTTGCGACTAGGTGTGTTTTTTAGGCGATTCTAGGCGCGAAATACGAAATTTAGTCATTCTAAATAAGTAGTTCGGAACGAAGAAGCGGCAAAAAACACGCTAGTCCCCGCTACGCCTTGCGCTGCAAACAAAGCAGTGCTTTGTTCTTGCTCAGGGTTGTGGCTAAAATTATCTCAGGCTACGTTATGAAACTTGAAAATAGTCTCGCTATTCTCTTTGTTTCATGCCTTGCCTGTTCAATTTTAACCTACAACGCAAGCCATTTATGAAATGTCTACAGACTCTAATAAAACCGAACGAAAAACAAATCAAAGTCGACTTCTTGCACAGTCACTTACATACTTTTGTAGGGAGTCCCTTGGATTGTGATGGAATCACGTTATATTCAAGATAACAAGAACTGGAGAGTGACAAATGGTTCAACAAATTGATGCTCCACTGCGTGAAGATGTACGCTTACTCGGAAATCTTTTAGGTGAAACCTTAAAAGAACATGCAGGACAAGATTTGTTTAATCAAATTGAACAGATTCGCGCTTTAGGCAAAGGCGCCCGTGATGGTCAAATTGAAGCAGAAAAACAACTTGAACAATTATTTTTAAATTTAAAAGATGATGAAATTCTGCCTCTGACCCGTGCATTCTCACACTTTCTAAATTTTGCCAATATCGCAGAACAATATCATGTGGTGCGTAGTCGTCGCCAAAGTGAATGTGATGAACATGCCCCATCACCCAATGTTCTCGATCATTTATTTAGCAAGTTTAAAGATCAGCAAATTTCGGCTGAAACGCTTTATCAGCAAATCTGTGAATTGAAAATCGAATTGGTACTCACCGCACATCCAACTGAGGTCAGTCGTCGTACTTTAATTCAAAAATATGATGGGATTAATCACTGTCTTTCAACATTTGATCAGCAAAAACTCACGCCTAAACAACGTGCTGAGGTGTTGACTGATTTAAAACAACTAATTTGTTCAGCATGGCAAACGGATGAGATTCGTCAACATCGTCCTACGCCGATTGATGAAGCAAAGTGGGGCTTCACCACCATTGAGCAAACGCTGTGGAATGCAGTACCCAAATTTATCCGTGAGTTGGATGACCTTGTTCAAGGCAACTGTGCTCAAGCCTTACCTTTGGACATTTCACCAATTCGCTTTGCATCGTGGATGGGAGGCGACCGTGATGGAAACCCGAATGTCACACATAATATTACACAAGAAGTTTTATGGTTATCTCGCTGGAAAGCCGCTGATTTATATCTTCGTGATATAGAAGATTTGCGTTGGGAGCTTTCAATTGAGGCGTATTCCAATGAATTACATCAAGCTTTAGGCTATAGCCATCCAGAGCCATATCGTGAATATTTACGTGCAACACGTGAGCGCTTGAAAGCTACCCGTCAGTGGTTGGCAGATAAATTACGTGGACAGCACTCGGACGTTGACCGCAGTTTAATCATTCGTCATAAAGATGAATTATTACAGCCACTATTGCTTTGCTATCGTTCGCTCATGGCATGTAATTTGCCAGAAATTGCCAATGGGAAATTGCTCGACTTTATCTATCGTGTCAATTGTTTTGGAATTGAATTATTAAAGCTGGACATTCGTCAAGAATCAGGTCGTCACCGTCAAGCCATCTCCGCAATTACCGAATATCTTGGTTTGGGTAATTTTGAGACATGGACTGAACAAGCCCGCCAAAACTTCTTATTGCAAGAATTACAAAGTAAGCGTCCATTATTACCAAAACACTTAAACGAGCCTGCCAATAGCCTGATTGCACATCCTGATGTTCAAGAAGTCTTTGCTACGATGCGTACATTGGCAGAGCAGCCTAAAGAAAGTTTAGGTGCTTATATCATTTCGATGGCTGAATATCCGAGTGATGTATTGGCGGTACTGTTACTTCAAAAAGAAGCGGGAATTGAACATCCCTTACGTGTAGTGCCATTATTTGAAACCTTGAAGGATTTAGATGGTGCTGCAAGTACCATGACAACCTTATTCAATATGCATTGGTATAAACAGCATATTCAAGGCAAACATGAGGTGATGATTGGTTACTCTGACTCTGCCAAAGATGCAGGCTTTATGTCGGCAAATTGGGCTCAGTATCGTGCCCAAGAAGAGTTAACTGCGATTGCAAAACAACACGGCGTACAATTGACCTTGTTCCATGGTCGTGGCGGCTCCATCAGTCGTGGTGGTGCGCCTACTCAACAGGCACTATTTTCTCAACCACCTGGCTCAATTTCTGGTGCAATCCGAGTAACTGAACAAGGTGAAATGATTCGCTTTAAATTTGGTTTGGAAGAAATCGCCTTACAAAATTTAGAAATTTATGCTGCTGCGACATTAGAGGCAACCTTATTACCGCCACCTGTACCCAAACAAGCATGGCGAGATTTGATGCACAACATGACCGACTTGTCTGTTCAAGTGTATCGTCAGACCGTGCGTGAAAATCCTCATTTTGTAAAATATTTACGTACCGTTACCCCAGAACTTGAGTTACAAATGTTGCCGCTTGGCTCACGCCCTGCGAAGCGTAAAGTCAGTGGAGGAATTGAATCCTTACGTGCTATTCCTTGGGTTTTCGCTTGGACACAAATTCGTTTGATGCTTCCTGCTTGGTTGGGTACAGGGGCAGCCATCAATCAAGTGATTGATCAAGGTCAGAAAGCTGTTTTGGATGAAATGCTGTCTGAATGGCCTTATTTCCAAACCTTAATTGATATGCTGGAAATGGTGCTGTCTAAAGCAGACTCAAATATTGCCCTGTATTACGAATCTCATTTAACAGATGATGAAGATTTAAAAGTGCTCGGTGCTGAATTACGTCAACGTCTCCATGATGCTGTTCAAACACTTTTAGCCATGAAAGGCGAGTCAGCACTTCTCAGTTCCAATGAAGTGCTTGATCAAGCAATGAAAGTACGTAAACCATATCTGTTGCCTTTACACTTATTGCAAGCTGAGCTCATGAAACGTCGTCGTGCTTATTTGGCTGAATTTCAAGCTGAACATACCCCTGTAGATCATGCACTCATGGTGAGTATTGCTGGAATTGCGGCAGGTTTACGAAACACAGGTTAATTTACTGAACATCTCATCGCTTGTTACATCCCGCTTAGGAGAATGACATTTGTCATTCTCCTAAGTTTTATAAAAATGCCAACTGATTCAAATATTTTAAGTGACCAATCACTTTTTTTAATCAATCAAAAAGCATCTAATTTTTTATTTTTTTTAATATTAAATTTTTTTAATACTTTGATTTTACGCAGTAACATCGCTTAATTATTTGACCAAATGGTACAAAACAATCTTTTTCCCTAATAAATGCAATCGTTTAGTTTGACTAAAATGATTAAAACTCTCGAAAAGAAAGCGTATGATGTGTCCAATTTGTCTTTCGAGTGCTCAATTTATGTCCAACTGGTTTCCCAAATGGCGTCCGTATTCTGGCAGCATTGATGCAAGACCTGTCGGTACCAATGAGTATTTACCTCCTGCACAAAGCATTGTTTTAGGGATTCAACATGCTTTTGCAATGTTTGGTGCAACTGTACTTGCACCTTTCTTAATGGGCTTTGACCCAAACCTGGCTATTTTGATGTCAGGAATCTGTACGATCCTATTTTTTATTGTAACGGGTGGTCGTGTCCCAAGTTACTTGGGTTCAAGCTTCGCCTTTATTGGTGTCGTCATCGCTGCAACAGGTTATGCTGCTTCTGGCACGGGTACACCAAATTTAAATATTGCTCATGCAGCAGGCGGTATTATGGCGTGTGGCGTGTTGTATGCAATCTTTGGTTTGATTGTGATGGCAACAGGGACCAAATGGATAGAAAAGCTGATGCCTCCTGTTGTTACAGGTGCTGTGGTCATGATTATCGGTTTAAACCTTGCACCAGTCACAGTAAAAGGGGTTGCAGGCAATGACTTTAATATGTGGATGGCGTTGGTGACTGTACTTTGTATGGGCTCAATTGCTGTATTCACAAAAGGTTTATTACAACGTTTACTGCTATTGGTTGGTTTATTGTTGGCTTATTTGATCTATTTCATTGTTGCCAATGTGATGGGGAATGGTACACCAATCAATTTTACCCCAATTCAACAAGCAGCTTGGTTTGGTACTCCCACATTCCACTCGCCTGTTTTTGATATCAATGCCATGTTGATCATTGCACCGATCGCTTTAATTCTTGTTGCAGAGAACTTAGGTCATATCAAAGCTGTTAGTGCCATGACTGGAGAAAATTTAGACCCTCAAATTGGTAAAGCGTTTGTTGCTGATGGTATTGCAACCACACTTTCAGGTGGTGTGGGTGCTCCGGGCATGACCACTTACGGCGAAAATATTGGTGTGATGGCGGTCACCCGTGTTTATTCGACCATTATTTTTGTCATTGCGGGTGTTTTTGCCATTTTCTTAGGCTTTTCACCAAAGTTTGGGGCAATTATCCATACTATCCCAACTGCGATTTTAACCGGTGCTTCGATTGTGGTGTTTGGTTTAATCACTATTGCAGGTGCAAAAATCTGGATTGAAAATAAAGTCGACTTTTCTAAAAATAAAAATCTGATGGTGGCTGCTGTGACCATTATTTTAGGTACAGGTGACTTTGCCCTTCAATTTGGTGATTTCAATCTCGGTGGTATTGGTACTGCAACCTTTGCGGCACTGATTCTCAACTGGTTCTTTAGTTTAAACGATAAATCAGAATAATTAATTGAAGATATTTAAAGCAGTCGAAAGGCTGCTTTTTTTATTTCTATTTTATATGACGACAGACCCAAAAATAAATTTCTTGCACTTGATCCAAACAATCACGACTGAGTACATCAGGATTTTCCAGTTCTTTTAACAGATATTCAAACATTGGCTTTTGTTCTGGATATTTCTGGAGAGCTTGCAGTACAGTATTTTCTAAATTTACAGGCCATTGTTCGATCTCAAGCCATGTCAGTGGCAATAAGCGAATGATTCTTTTCAATACAGATTTTTTTAAATTGACGCTGTCTTGTAAGTCGAGCCGCGTAGTCGCCAACATCTCGAAATAATGTTGTATCTCTTGATCATATCCCTGATTGATCGCGAGAATCACACTTCGATCAATTTCAACATTTTCAAACTGTCTGGATAAATTCTCTCCATAAAGAGGATGGCAAAAGAATTTGATCCATGCTCCCCAACTTTTTCGATTGTTTTCGTTTAAAACATCTTGTAATACGCCAATATCAACATCAACTTTAGAAAAAAAGCTGGTTAAAGCCATAATATCCGACTTAATCTGCGAAATTTTTCGTTCTACATCATCGACTGGCTGAACAAAGACCACACATAAATCGAGATCAGACTGTCCAATAACAGCTGTGCCCTTTACCACACTTCCATAGACATACACACTATGCAGTTCAGTCGGAAATTCGGTGCAAAAGACGTTTATCACTTGCATTAAAACAGGTTCAAATTCAGATTGAATCATGAGAGATGTCGATATAACGGAGTGATTGAATAGAAAATCATAAGATCTGATTTATATCAAACGGCTTAGCATTAAAAAAGCCGTACTGTTTTTTTATATCCTGTACGGCTTGGTTTTGCTAAAAAAATCTAATTTTTTTATCTATTGCTATGTCTATGTCAACTCATCATTTTTAAGCTTGCTCTCGCTCCAACCATGCTTTTAAACAAGGTGAAAAAAACAAATTGCCTTGATAAATACCTTGTAAGGTTTTGACCATAACCATTAGCCAAAGCATCATGAGAATTGCAGCAAATGCTAAACCTGTATCGACAATAAAATTAACCTGTAACTGATGCCCTACATTCAATATCGCTAAAGTAAAGACGCCCAATGGAAAGGTTAATCCCCACCAACCTAAGTTAAAAGGTAATTCTGTCGCAGCGTGCTTCAATGTGGTTAAAACAGCTATTGCAAACCACCACACACCAAAACCCAGTAACATAAAACTTGCGACAATACCTGCATTTTGAAAGAACACACCGAGGCTTTCTAAGTGGATCAAAGTCAAAACTTGAGGTGCTTGAGCACCTAAAACCAAGAGTGCCAATGCGCCAGTACCAATTGGTCCTAAAGCCAACCAACCTGTGATTGCCAATTCTTTGGTTGGTAATTTATGTAATGCCAGACGCAACATCAAAATCGTCAGGATCCCAAACGCTGGCAATACAGACATCCCCCACAGCATATAACTGGCGAATAAAATACCGATAGCCTGCTGACTTGCTTCCATATGCGCTAACAACAAACCACCTGAGGTTGCTGCAACCTCACAGGCGACAATCGGCAACAACCACATTGCAGTCATTGTGTGCAATTGATGCTCTTGTTTATGGAACATACAAAATGGTACAAGAATCCCAATCCCTACCGCCAAAATGACATCAACAAACCATAACAGTTGTGCGATTTGGATTGCAGCATCACCGTATATTGCAATACCATATTTTAAAAAGCCATTTAAAATCGTTGCCAAACCCATTGGAATTGCACCTAAAAAAAGTGCCATCGCAGGATGGGAAAAGATCTGCTTCGCTTCTTGAGGATAAATCAGCCAGCGCAGAACATAGAGCGTCATAAATGTGATAAATACCAGTATGTTAAATTGCCACAGCAGGGTTGCCAATTGCCACAAAAAATCTTGAGCAAATGGAAATTCAGGTAAAATGAGTGCCACAACGCCTGTCCCCATAGTCATGGTGAACCAATTTGGCGTAAACTGTCGGATCACATCTCGTGTTTGTTCGAGTTGGTAAAATGGCTTTTTCATCGCTTCATCCTCATTTCAGCAGATAAATTGATTATAAAAGCACTTATTAATAAATAAAATTGATTTATTTTAATAAAATGAATCAATTTAACTGATATAAAAAATTATTCTCAATATTTTTTTTCTGGATAAAAACACAACAACAAGACGAAACTGTGAGATTATGGCAATATATAGTCCTTTCAAATTTTAAGCTTATTTTGAAACCATGCAGCTGTTACGTCTAAATGCCTTAGCACCAAATTTCCAATTGCCCCAAACCGCAGTGACGATTGGCAATTTTGATGGTGTCCATTTGGGACATCAAGCCATGGTTTCGCAACTGAAAGACGTTGCAAAAACACACAACTTAAAAACCTTGGTGATGATCTTTGAGCCTCAACCTTTAGAGTTTTTCAAAGGTTATGAAGCGCCCTCTCGCATCTCTTCACTGAGAGAAAAAGTTGAATATCTCACTGAGTTGGGTGTCGACTATATTGCGATTGCCAAATTTGATAATCAATTTCGCAGTTTAAGTGCCGAAAACTTCGCTGATTTATTAAAAAACAAACTCAATGCTCAAAGCTTGATCTTGGGTGACGACTTTCATTTTGGTAAAGACCGTCAAGGAAATAGCGAATTTTTAAAACAATACGGTTTTGATGTCACGAATTTAAAAACGATTGAGTTTAATGGTGAACGCGTGAGTTCAACTCGTATTCGCCAAGTGCTTCATGCAGGTGATCTCTCACTTGCTGCAAAATTATTAGGTCGTCCCTATAGCATGATTGGTCGTGTGCAATACGGTGATCAAATTGGTCGCACCTTAAACTTCCCGACCATTAATGTCCGTGTTGGGCGTCATAGACCTTGTTTAAGTGGTATCTATGGCGTAGAAGTGATTTGTGAAACGACCTCTTTAACAGAAAAGGTTAAAGCGGAATCCCCAGATAAAAAAGGCATCCTTGGCTATCACACCGATGCTTTATATGGTGCAGGTCATGTAGGCACACGCCCTGCAATTAAGCAAGAGCACCCAGAATGGCGATTAGAAGTACATTTTCCTGATGTTTCTGCTAATCTGTATGGTCTGTTGATGCGAGTCACTTTCCTCGACTATTTACATGGTGAATTAAATTACCCATCTCTTGAAGCGCTTCAGGCGGGGATTGATGATGATGTCGAACGATTGCTTGAGTTTCGTAAAAACACCCCCAAATTTCCTTTTTAAACTTAATTTTTTATTGTAAAACGCGTCAGCAATGGTGCTGATAATATTGGATGACAACTTGCATGAGCGATAAGCAAACTTCTGAAAATGCAGTGGATTATAAAGCCACGCTAAACCTACCAGGTACTGAATTTGCAATGAAAGCAAATCTCGCAGTACGTGAAGCAAAATGGTTAGAAGAGTGGTATGCCGACAACATTTATCAGCAGATTCGTGCTTCGCGTATTGGTAAGAAAAAATATATTTTGCATGATGGTCCTCCGTATGCAAATGGTTCATTGCATTTAGGTCATGTGGTCAATAAAGTCTTAAAAGATATTATTGTAAAAAGCCGTACTTTAGATGGTATGGATGCACCCTATGTTCCGGGCTGGGACTGTCATGGTTTGCCAATCGAATTAAAAGTTGAAGAAAAAGTCGGCAAAGTGGGCGTAAAAGTTGATGCTTCAACTTTCCGTAAAGCTTGTCGTGAATACGCTTATACCCAAGTCGAATTACAGAAAAAAGACTTCATCCGAATGGGTGTGTTTGGTGACTGGGATAATCCATACCTCACCATGAATTTTAAGCAAGAAGCCGACATTGTCCGTGCCTTGGGTGAAATCGCCAAAGCAGGTCATATTGAACCGGGTTTAAAACCAGTGAACTGGTGTATGGATTGCGGTTCTTCACTGGCTGAAGCAGAAGTTGAATACGAAGATAAAAAATCGGATGCAATTGATGTCGGCTTTGGTGTGGTCAGCCTGACTGACTTATCTGAAAAAATTGGACTGACTGTTACTCATCCAACCGATATCGTGATCTGGACCACAACACCTTGGACATTGCCTGCCAACCAGGCGGTGGCACTGCATGCTGAAATCGACTATCAATTGGTTGAAGTACAATCTGAACGTGGTACTCAAAACCTCATCTTAGCCAAAGATTTGGTTGAGTCTGCATGTGAACGTTACAAGCTTGAAAATCCAAAAGTATTGGCTGATTTTGTTGGTGCAAAACTTGAGAATTTACAACTACAACATCCATTGATTACTGATCGCCAAGTGCCTGTCATCTTAGGCGAGCATGTTATTGCGACCAGTGGTACTGGTGCTGTACATACAGCGCCTGGACATGGTGTAGACGACTATAAAGTAGGTCTAAGCTATAACTTAAAAGTAGAAAACCCTGTAGGTGGAAATGGTGTCTACTTACCAACCTCACCGCTTTTTGCTGGTGAACACATCTATAAGGCAAATCCAAAAATCATCGAGACTTTATCAAGTATCGGTAAATTATGGGCGCATCTGCCAATTAAGCACAGCTATCCACATTGCTGGCGTCATAAAACACCGATTATCTTCCGTGCAACGCCACAATGGTTTATCAGCATGGATGCAAATGGTCTACGTCAAGATGCTTTAAATGCCATCGAAAATGACATCGGTTTTGTTCCTGATTGGGGTAAAAACCGGATCAAATCTATGATCGAAGGTCGCCCAGACTGGTGTATTTCTCGTCAGCGTACTTGGGGTGTGCCAATCCCATTCTTTGTACACAAAGATACCAACGAACTACACCCTCGTACTCCTGAATTAATTGAAGAAGTTGCAAAACTGATTGAAAAAGAAGGGATTGATGGTTGGTATAACCGTGAAGCCAAAGAATTTATCGGTGATGATGCTGAACAGTACAATGCAGTCCGTGATACTTTGGATGTCTGGTTCGACTCAGGCACAACCCATTATGCTGTGTTGCGTGAACGTGCAGAACTTGAAGACCCAGCAGATTTATACCTTGAAGGCTCAGATCAACATCGTGGTTGGTTCCAGTCTTCATTGTTAACGTCGATTGCAATTCATAAACGTGCGCCATATAAAGCCTTGTTGACCCATGGTTTCACCGTAGACGAAAAAGGTCGTAAATTATCAAAATCATTGGGTAACTTTATCCCACTTGAAGATATTATCAAGCAGTTAGGTGCAGATGGTTTACGTCTATATGTTGCTTCAAGTGACTATCGTTATGAAATTGCGGCAAGTAATGAAATCTTTAGTCGTGTAAGTGATAGTTACCGTCGTATTCGTAATACTTTGCGTTTCTTGTTGGCAAACTTAAATGGTTTTAAACCATCAACAGATGCCTTGCCAGTAGATCAATTGATTGCACTTGATCAATACATCTTACAACGCGCAGCTGATGTACAGAAAACCATTCAACAAGCTTATGAAGATATGAATTTCCATGTCGTGAGCAATGCTTTAACGAGTTTCTGTATCAATGACTTGGGTGGTTTCTACTTAGACATCATCAAAGACCGTCAATACACCACCAAGGCAGATTCAGCAGCTCGCCATTCAGCACAAACTGCGTTATATCATTTGGTTCAAGCCTTTGTTCGCTGGATGAGCCCTATCTTGAGCTTTACTGCACAAGAAGCTTGGCCGTTGATTCCAGAACAAACTGAAAAATATGTATTTACTGCAAATTGGTATGATATTCCAGTTGCATCCAACAGCAACTTGATCTCTGAAGCGGATTGGCAGACCTTAATTGAAGTTAAATCTGCGGTCAATAAACAGATTGAAGCTGCGCGTAATGTGAAACTGATTGGTAGTAACCTGTCAGCTAAGGTTGAACTTTGGGCAAATACGGATCTACAAAAAGTATTGAACCAATTGGGCGATGAACTTCGTTTTGTCTTAATTACCTCGCAAGCCATTGTTTATGACTATGCTGAACAAGGTGAAGCAACGGATATTGAAGGCTTACGTGTTAAGGTTTCGGCGGCTGAAGGTGAGAAATGTGCACGTTGCTGGCATGTACTTCCAGATGTAAATACACATCTTGAACATCCAGGTCTATGTTCTCGTTGTATTATCAACCTTCCTACAGGTCAAGGCGAAGAGAGAAAATATGCCTAATCCGCAAAATAAAAAGGGCTTATTCCAGTTTTATCCTCATAATTTGATGTGGCTTGGACTGTCTGTCCTTGCCATTATCATTGACCAATGGACAAAAAACATTGCAAGTACACATTTGACTTATGCTCAACCTGTCCCTGTACTGCCTTTTTTGAACTGGACATTACTGCATAATTACGGCGCAGCATTTAGCTTCTTGTCCGATGCAGGTGGATGGCAACATTATTTATTTACCGGACTGGCGGGTATCGTCTCTATCGTCTTTATTTTTTGGCTGATGCGTATGCCAAAAACAACGCTGATTTTACCTGCTGCAATCGCATTGATTCTTGGTGGTGCATTAGGCAATTTGATTGATCGTATGACACTGGGTTATGTGGTTGATTTTATTCATTTGCATTATCAAGGAAGTAGTTTTCCTGCATTCAATATTGCAGACAGTGCGATTACCCTCGGTACCATTTTATTGTTAATTGATACCTTCTTTTTAGAAAAGCATCGTATTCAACGTGCGGAAGCGCAAAATGACTGAACAAATTATTAATCCCAATGACGAAACACGCATTGCGGATGGATCAAAAGTAGAACTGCACTTTTCTGTTGCGATTGAAAGTGGTGTTGAAATTGATAATACCCGTAGCCGTGAAGAACCTGTCAGTTTAGTTATAGGTGATGGCAGCTTATTACCGGGGTTTGAAAAAGCCTTATTTGGTCTGCGTGCTGGTGACCGTCGTACTGTCAGCTTACCTCCTGAAGATGCTTTCGGTCCGTGGAATCCTGAAAACGTACAAAAGTTTGATACGGTAAAATTCGAACAGCGTCCTGTAGAAGGGCATATGATTGAGTTTGAAGATAAAGCCAAACAAAGTTTATTTGGCGTGGTTAAAACTGTAGGTGAGGACATCACCGAAGTCGATTTTAACCATCCACTTGCAGGTAAAAATATTACCTTTGAAGTTGAAATCTTCAAAGTTACCCCTGCGGGTCAGCAAGGTGTGAAAATCATGTAAGCCTTTGCTGATAGCAATATTAAAGCTCCATCTGGAGCTTTTTTATTTTGAGTAATCAAGCGCTAATTTGAAAATAGCCATTAAATCACTCATTCTAAAGGCTTATTAAATTTTTTATGATTATGAATATTTAATAAATCAATTTTTTCTTTATGCGATAGTTGATCAAGTTTAAAAATATCTTCTTTTTTAATTTTTCCAACATTTTTTAACTCCTCAAATTTTTTAGTCCTCAGAAAATTAAGTGACTCACTTGTTATATTTGTTATTTTATAACTTGTAGTTTCAGGGTTAAAAAACTCTAAATTTTGAGTATGATTATCTTCTAAATTTGAATATTTTATATTTCCCTCTGTTTTGCTATTTGCTATCAAAAATCCATCCTTTAAAATGGTTTTAATATTTACGATATTATTATTAAAAAAATAATGAACTTCATAATCTGCCTTTCGCGCAAATACATTATCTTCTAACATATCATTGAATGAAGTTTTCTTTAACTGACTTTCCCCTTGTATTTCATAACTTAAAATATATTTAGACTTAAAATTAGTAAGCACCTTACCTTGATCTATCACTGTTATTGTTTTCTCATAAGCATACCATTCAGATGGTCCATCAGCTTTAAGAACTGATAAATTTACTCGCAAATCTTTTAAATCATTATCTTCGTCCATTTTAAAGAATAATTGTATTTCATTTGTTTCTTGAAAACCCTTCATAATTTTATAGCTACCAAAAAAGATAAGAAGTAATACCGCAACAATAATAATTAATTTCTTCATTTAATCTAATTACTCATTTTTAGCATTTTCTATCCATTTATTTACCATAGACAATTCAGCATTGTTTATATTATTTCTTGGCTGTCTATGGTCATTAAATATAGACTGATAATTTGTAGCAACAGGCATACCATTTTTATAAAAATTCATCGGTAATGCACTAGTACCCTCCTTTAGCATCGCGTCCCAACCTTGTTTCGGTAAACAAGCAACCATGTATATAGGATTATCATCATAGTATAAGGACATACCTAATGTTGCTATTTTTTTTGAAATTTTTCGCTTATCAGGAAGAAATGATGGATAAGAAGAAAGACTTTGACCAGCAACCAGAACATTTATACAATTTAAATTTGTGGAAATTTTTTTTGCAAAATTATTTTTTCCTTTCTTTTCATATGCGCTGTTACACCCAAAGAAATTAAGTCTTGTATCTTTTCCCCAATAATAATTAAATTTTGCCCATTCACTGTGAATAAGTTGATTTCTCTTTTGAGTACCAAGCAATGACGTTCGACTTACTGGTAATAAAATCTCAAGAGGGTCAAAACTCCATGCATCATAAATTATCGGTCCATTCAATCCAGCATGTGAAAAAAAGCTAACCTCCTTCATTTCAACTTTACCTTGTCCGCCATATTTTTTTATCCAAAAACCAATTATGACTTGAATTTGAGAAAAGTGGGTAATATTTGGACAATGAACCATGTGAATATCTGGATCAAACATAGGATCAGTTTTAATAATAACTAATCTTGTTTGAACGGCTTCTTTAAAGATTCTTCTTGCAATTTCATCACTAGATTCATCGGCATAAAATAAGAGAAATAATTGTTTTTTCCTTGTGATTTTAATGTGTTCAATATTGTTTTCTTTTGTTGAAGTTCTTGCTGTTGAAATTTTTTTTGCTGGAATTTCCATTCTATTCTAGCTCCAAATGTATTTGGAGGTTTTCTTCCTCACTTGAAAAAAACGTAGATGAATAACCATCGTTATCTGTTATTCCTTTTATTTCTGATCCATTTGGATAAATTACGGTATAAGGCTTATTTTTATATGGAATACCATTATCATCTGTAAACAAATATCGTAAATTGTACGCTGTACCTTTTGGTAAAAAAGGAAGTTTTGTTTCTACTTTAGCTCCATCTTTGAATAAATGTTGTCCAGCTTTCACCTCAAACTTTGCAGGTGTAATAATTGTAATACCATTTTTATTGATAATAATTTGAGAACCACCAGCCATAGTTTTTCCTATTTTTTATAGATTCAGCTTAATTTTGATTGTTTCAATATTTATAAAAGAGAATGTTTTTAATCATTACTATTCCTTCAGATAGTAACACGATTTCTACATCACAATCCTATATTTTTTAAAAAAATTAAATACTTAGTTTAATAATCATTTGAATTATTCAGTTTTTGAAGTTGAAATCTTCAAAGTACCCCTGCGGGTCAGCAAGGTGTGAAAATCATGTAAGCCTTTGCTAATAGCAATAAAAAAGCTCCATCTGGAGCTTTTTTATTGATACCCATACTGCGTTTTAAAAGCTCACGACAAAGCAAAATCCACAGCAGCTTGTGTATGGATCGATGTTGTATCAAATAGTGGAACAGAAAACGGAGTGTCTCCAATTAGCATACAAATTTCTGTACACCCCAAAATAATTCCTTCTGCACCCTCTAATATGAGTTGCTCAACAATTTGGATATATTTCTGACGAGATTGTTCATTGATCACGCCTAAGCACAATTCATCATAAATAATATCGTGAACAATCTTTCGATGCGCTTGGTGAGGTATGAGTACATTGATGCCTTGCTGTTCCAACCGCTGCTTATAGAAATCTTGTTCCATGGTAAATCGAGTACCTAACAAACCGACTTTGCGAATGTTCTGATTTAAAATTTCTTTCGCTGTCGCATCCGCAATGTGAATGAAAGGAATAGAAATCGAGTGCTCAATATAGGACGCAACTTTATGCATGGTATTGGTACACAGTAAAATGCCCTCTGCCCCTGCTTGCTCCAACTGAACGGCCTTCTCTTTTAAATATATTCCTGCATCGTCCCATAAGCCTTGGCGCTGTAATATTTCGATTTCAGCAAAATCCATACTGATTAAAACGACTTTCGCAGAGTGTAATTTTCCTAATTTTTGTTGCACGCTTTTATTCAACTGTTGGTAGTATAAATCTGTAGACTCCCAACTCATTCCACCCAATAAACCAATCGTTTTCACTGTTTTTGCTCTCTAAGATTTTTTTATCTATTCTAAGATCTGTTGATATTTCATCAATGGATTGCGTTTTGGGCGAGGACAGAGCAAATAAAATAATGATCAATATGATTCAATGAGGTCTTAAAGCACCTGTATTCACCATGACATCATTTAAAATATCTCGTCACTCTCATCCAATACCATCGTGATCACGCTATCATTGTTTCAATTGAAATCTCGCCTGATTGATTCCAGAAACAATCACTACGATAGCGTATATTTGTATGATGATTCAGCTATACTTTCATCTTATTTCAGCCTTTCATGATTCGCATGCGCCTAGACTTCTTCGATTTGCAACTTTTTATCAATATCGTGGACACAGGAAGCCTAACCAAAGGTGCTGAACGCTCGTCTATTTCATTGCAAGCAGCAAGTGAACGCATTAAAAAACTTGAACAACACTATACAACTCGCCTTTTTACTCGCCATGCCTCAGGTGTCAAACTGACTATTGCAGGACAAACTTTTGCAGAGCAAGCTTTAAGGTTGATCCAACAAGCTAAACAGCTTGAACAAGCCATGTCACCCTATACACAGGGGCTCAGTAACCATATGACCTTATGGTGTAATTCGTCTGCGCAAAGTGAATATTTACCGCTACTGTTACCTCAATATTTAGTTGAAAATCCACAGATCCAGATTGATTTAAGAGAAGCAGAGAGTAATGAAATTATCCAGACGATTGAAAAAGGTAATGCGAAATTGGGCTTAATTTCCAGCTTTTTTAATCACCATCAGTTGCAAACACTTGAATTTTCAGATGATCCATTGGTGCTGATTTGTCCAGCCAATCATGAGCTTGGGCAACAGCAGCAATTAAAATTAATCGATGCGATGCATTATCCATTCGTAGGTCTAATGCAATATCATTCACTACAACAATCTATTGAAAATCAAGCAAAATTACTCAATTGTGCCATTCAGTATCGATTAAGATTACCAAATTTTGCCGCAATTGCTCAGGTAGTTGCCAACGGCGTCGGGATTGCAATTATGCCAAAGCGTGCTGCAATCCGGTTAAACCAGCATTATCCATTTCATCAAATCGAATTGGTGGGCGAATGGGCAAAGCGCCAATTGCAATTGGCTGCACAAAATTTTGATGAACTTCCTACAGCCTACCAACATTTTGTGCAATTTTTAATTTCACAAAAAACTAAACTGATTTTGGATGAGATGCCTCAGCCTTAAATTGAACGAGTGCATGTTGAGCTCGGCAGCTCAAAAAATCATTGGAAAAGACACTTACAGCACGCCAAATTGATGTAACACGGAATACAATCCAAAAATCACCAAACCACAAAAGAAAACTTTACGGAATTTTTGCTCTGGAATTCGATGACGAATTTTTGTCCCCACCCACATGCCAAGTAATGATGGAATCAACGCAATCAGTGATAATTTATAGTCAATCGGGGTATCTTCAACAGGATTCTGATGTAAAAAAACGGCAAGGCATATTGTTGAAACAGTAAAAGCTAAACCTAAAGACTGTACCAAATCATCACGCTTTAGATGCAAAGATTGCAAATAAGGTACAACTGGAATAACTACAACACCTGTTGCAACAGTCAAAGCACCGCCTAAATATCCAATGATTGGAGAAAGCCATTTTTCATGTGGAGCAAGATTTGGCATTCGCTTGGCAAATAAGCCGTAAAGCCCATACAAAGCCAACATTGCGCCTAACAGTGCCTCACTATGAAAGCTGCCATGAGAATGACCTAAGGTCGGGAAAATGCTCCAGATTGAACCAACAATGATTCCCAATAGCAATGGATAAAAACGACACACCAACCGCCACACATTGCCCTCAGCAAATAATTGCCAAAAATTGGTGACCATTGAAGGAATAATCAGCAGTGTCGCAGCTTGGAATGGGCTGATGACTAAACTCAATAAACCCATCGATACCGCAGGTAAACCTAGCCCAATCGTTCCCTTAATCATCCCTGCAATTGCAAACACACCTATGACAAATCCCATCATGTCGCTTTACCTCTCTATGCTGAGGTCATGCTACGCCAATCTGTGAATTTGAAATATCACTGTTTTTAGGATAGAGCCTCAATTAAATATTGAGGCTCTATCCTCACGGATGACTTTTTCTCAGACAAAGAATTTACGATCATTTTACGTTACTGCTCAACCCGAGCTTTCTATACTTTTTCCATCCCATTTTGGATGTATTGACCATGAATATGCCGATTGCCAGTTCTACAAAAATTTTCCCCACAGCATTATTATGTGAGCATCAGGACAACAATGATTTTTATCTCGAAACGCAACGATACTTAGAAAATTACCCAGAAACACGTTTTATTGATATTTGCTTACATGACTTGAATGGGCATATTCGTGGGAAACGTATTGAGGTGAATGCACTTCACTCACTGTACAAAGGTTGTTATTTCCCACTGTCGATTTATGCAATGAATTTAAATGGTCAGGTGGTGGAAGAAAGCGGTTTAGGCAAATATATCGGAGAGCCTGACCGCTTATGTATGCCCGTTTTAGGCAGTTTAAAACCTTGTGCAGATCAGCCCACCCAACATGCTCAACTGTTATTAAGTATGCAGTCGGATGATGGCTCAGACTGTATGTTAGAACCGCGTAATCTACTCAAAAAAATCTTAACTACACTGCACCAAATGCATTACTTTCCTGTCATGGCAGGTGAAATCGAGTTTTATTTATCAAATCAACAACAAGATAATCAAGCCCATCAAACCCAATGTTTCGATGTAGATACACCACATGATTTTCATCGTATTCTTCAACACATTGAGCTTGAAGCAAAGCGCCAAAATATCGAGCTTACCGCAATTGTGGCTGAAAGTGCTTCTGGACAATTTGAACTGAATATTCAGCATAGCCACAATATTTTAAAACTCTGTGATGACATCATGGCAATTAAACGCATGATTCGACAAATTGCTGTAGAGCACCATTTGCAAGCCAGTTTTATGGCAAAACCGAATATGTCCAAAGCAGGCAGTGGTATGCACTTTCATATGAGTCTACTCAACCAATGGCAAGAAAATATTTTTCAATTAGAAGCAGCTAAAAAACCGAACCTGATCATGCATAAAGTCATTGCAGGTTTAATTGATTTGATGCCTGCATCCATGGCGATTTTGGCACCCAATGTCAATTCCTTTCGAAGATTCCAATTTGGGCATCATGTACCGCTACAAGCCAATTGGGGATTGAATAATCGTAATGTTGCCATTCGCATCCCCTGTGCAGATCAAGACAATCAACGGCTTGAATATCGTGTTGCAGGGGCAGATGTCAATCCATATCTTTGTGTCGCAACCCTATTGGTCGGTATACTCCATGGGCTACATACCCCACTCGACTTACCCAAACCTAGCCCACAATTGCAGGGCATCGATACACCACATTTCTTACCAACCCATCAGCTTGAAGCATTGCAGTTGTTCGAAAAAAATGCTGTTTTTAAACAATATTTTGGTACAGAGTTCATGCAGTTGTGGTGTGCATGTAAAAGATTTGAATATCAAACCGTGATCAATAAAATTACCCAAACAGAGCTAGATTGGAGAATTTAATTACACACTCTAAAGAATATTGCCTTGCTTAGATCCATTAATTTTTTTGGATATTGATTCATAAAAAAATCCCTTTTTAAAAAAGGGATTTTTTTCAAATATACTGAAAAGTTAAAATGAATCTAGATTTTCTATGATTATTTACAGACTGATTGAAAGAAAGCCAAATTGATTTCATCATCATCCACCGTGCTAGGATCAGAAGCTTGATCATCTCGGTTAATCAATTCACCATTTTTTAAGTAATCTTCGACTAAACTAATGCTGGTCGTGCGCTCTACACAATGGTCTAAATTATGCGATAAAGTATAGTCACCTTTTTTCATTTCGAGTTCTTCATTATCGGCATCAGCAACAAACTTTGCCCAATAATCGACTGTTTTGCCTTTTTTCACGAGGCGATCCGTATCTAAATAAAAGCTTCCATCTGGATCTTTAATAATTAATTTCCAATTTTCCGCAAGTGCATACTGACTCAACATTGTTGTTATGCAGATTAAAATAATTTTTTTCATACCGTTCTCTAAAGTAAAATAAATGATGAAATATAAAACTTAAAATTCTTGCACAATTATGGGCGAATTTCTTTTAATTCTCGCTGAATAAAATGCTGAATCATTTCCCGATAAAGCATTTCGATCAAATCAGGATTCGTTCCAACATCAATGGCTTTTTGACGTACTTTATTAATCACCTGCTGTACACGTTCTGGTGACTGTACATCTTCCGCTGTACGTTTAAATCGAACCGCTTGATCCACATAATATTGGCGTGCTGCAATTAATTCAATCAATTCTTGGTCCAAGTGATCAATTCGATCACGGACTTGTTCTAAAGATTCACACTTCTCTTTTTTGATCATTGGTTTTTTCTACATCCTGTGCTTCGCTCATGTGTTGAGCTCGTTCTAACGCATTTTCAGTTTTATATTTATGTTCTAACACATTACTAAAAATACTTTCAATCATCCAAACGCGATATAGACTATTAAATACGTAACGCTTTCCTTCAATACGCAATTCTAAAACTGGAAAATCGGGCTGATGCTTTTCAGCGCATTGCTGATCATTCACTTTTAATAAAGCTTCAACATCAATCTCTGTTAAGTTTTCGATTGCTAAGTCTTGCTGGATTTGCTGCAAGTGAGGTTTAAAGGACAAATCACGCCCTTTGGTCCACACAGCTTGCAATATGTCATACATGACATCTACGCGCTGTTCTTCGGGCACACTGTAATATAGCTGTGCCATATTTAAAGTGCTTTCAGCCGTTGGACGACAAAATGGTGTAAATTTCACTTCAGAACGCTTGGAAAGACGTGTTGCCAAACTCCAGTCAAAAGCATCTCGACCGTGATAGCTCAACGGATACAAATTCAATTGAATATTATAATAATTAGCAAGTTCTTCTTTAATATAAGCCAACAATAACCAGCTGATTGGGTCTTCTAAAGCGATATATAAATCGAGTTCTGGATGCATGGACTGGATTTCAGCAAGCTCTTCTGCATCACTCATCAAATGCTCACGCCATTCGATGTGATTGATTAAGAAAATCGGATTACCCGTCAATAATTTTTGTTGTTTTAGACGGCGAGTCAAACGCAATAAATCATCCACCGCATGATACTTTCGCCCACCAAATTCAAAATAGCTTTCTAAAATAGGAGTATGACTAAAAATGCGTTCAGGAAAATTTTGTGGTTTTTGGTGCTGACTCGCCATAACAAACAACGTTCGTAATTTTCCATACTGTTGTTGCCACAGCATATGAAAGACGTCTTCGAGTAAATAAAGAAAGTTCTGACCTGTAAGCGGTGTATTTCTCAGAATGATTTCTGCTTGTTTTAATGCTTCTGGAGAGGGTTGTTCTGGTTTTTCATCATCATAACTAAAACGGTGTTGGTTGGCTAAGATTTTGGCATCTTCTAAACAATAATTGCGCCATTCTTCTACCGTCATCCCATTGGGGGGTTCTGCCGATGTATTGGAAATAATCACCTTCAAGGGTTTTAAATCATCAGCTAAAATATCATCCAATTGCGTTAATTGTTGTACCGCAAGATAACTATACACATCATCTAAACGCAGATAGATACTCAGCCCTTGTTCCGTAGATAACACCTCTTGGCGAACCGGTTTTTGGTAAAACCAACTCGATCGGATTGGATCAAACCAACGGCGTAGCAGTGACATGGGAAGGGCCTCAAAATAAGCACTAAATAAATGAGAGAAAACTGACTGAAACTCGCTCAAGCATACCATTCATTCAATGAAGATGCTGAAAAAATTGATGCTGATCAGTCATAAGCAAATTTATAACAATTCGGTTCTGAATGATCAATATCCCAAAACCTGATAAAATTTAAACCATTAAGTCAATTCAATAAAAAAGCACCCATTTATGGATGCTTCTTACCTTAAACTAATGATCTATTTTATTTTAGCGCCTAGATTTCACGTACTGCGCCTTTTGAAGCGCTGGTGGTATGCATAGCATAAGCTTTCAAGGCTTTTGAAATCTTGCGTGGACGTTGTTCAGCAGGCTGCCAACCTTTCTCGTCCTGAACCTTACGTCTTGCAGCTAAGGTCGCCTCATCAACAGCAAGATTGATGGTACGATTTGGAATATCAATTTCAATCAAATCACCATCTTCAACCAATCCAATCACACCGCCTTCAGCAGCTTCAGGTGATACATGTCCAATTGAAAGACCAGAAGAACCTCCAGAGAAGCGTCCATCTGTCAGTAAAGCACATTCTTTACCTAAGCCTTTTGATTTTAAATAACTGGTCGGATAAAGCATTTCCTGCATACCCGGTCCACCACGTGGTCCTTCATAACGGATAACAACCACATCACCAGCTTTAATTTCATGTCCTAAAATTGAATCTACTGCAGCATCTTGGCTTTCAAATACTCGTGCAGTTCCATTAAATTTTAAAATTGAATCATCAACACCAGCTGTTTTAACAATACAGCCATCTACAGCAATGTTGCCATACAATACTGCCAAGCCACCATCTTTAGAGAAAGCATGTTCAGCATTACGAATCACACCTGTTTCACGATTGCCATCCAAAGTCTGGTAATAACGATTTTGTGAGAATGCAGTTTGAGTTGGAACACCACCTGGCGCTGAGCGGAAGAACTCATATACCACTGGGTCTTCTGTACGAATAATATCCCATTTATCCAATGCATCTTTTAAGGTGTGCTCATGCACAGTGTGTACCGATGTATCTAATAAACCTGCACGATCCAATTCACCGAGAATGGACATGATGCCACCGGCACGATGCACATCTTCCATATGCACATCCTGCTTTGCAGGAGCAACTTTACATAAAACAGGCACTTTACGCGATAAACGATCAATGTCATCCATGGTAAAGTCAACACCTGCTTCACTGGCAGCAGCCAATAAATGCAATACGGTATTGGTTGAACCACCCATCGCAATATCGAGCGTCATGGCATTTTCATAAGATGCTTTGGTTGCGATCGAACGTGGTAATACCGTGTAATCATCTTGTTCATAATGGCGTTTTGCCAATTCAACAACCAATTGACCTGCTTTTTCGAATAGTTTCTTACGGTTAGCATGCGTTGCTAATGTTGAACCATTTCCTGGTAACGACAACCCCAATGCTTCTGTCAAACAGTTCATCGAATTTGCTGTGAACATCCCAGAACATGAACCACATGTTGGACATGCTGAACGCTCGTATTCTTTTACTTCTTCATCTGTAAAATTATCATCGGCTGCAACCACCATCGCATCAACTAAGTCAATTGCACGTTCTGTACCACGGATTTTAACTTTACCCGCTTCCATTGGCCCACCCGACACAAACACCACTGGAATGTTTAAGCGCATCGCTGCCATTAACATTCCTGGGGTAATTTTGTCACAGTTTGAAATACACACCATGGCATCTGCGCAGTGTGCATTGACCATATATTCGACAGAGTCTGCAATCAAATCACGTGAAGGCAATGAATACAGCATGCCATCATGCCCCATCGCAATACCATCATCCACGGCAATGGTATTAAATTCTTTTGCCACACCACCAGCTGCTTGGATTTGTTCCGCAACCAGTTGACCTAAATCTTTAAGGTGGACATGACCAGGCACAAACTGGGTAAATGAGTTGACTACCGCAATAATCGGCTTACCGAAATCTTCATCTTTCATTCCTGTTGCACGCCATAAGCCACGTGCACCAGCCATATTTCTTCCATGTGTCGATGTTTTTGAACGATAGTCAGGCATTTGTATTTCCAACATTGTTTGAGCTTGAAATGAATCAGATTCACTCTGGCTAAATAAAACTGATATAGCAATAAATCAGTCGAAATATGTACACATCATACTATAAGTTAACGTAGAACCAATGACCTTGAGTATGATCTTTTTTTAAACAAGACATGTTTACTTATATTTCAACAGGGTTTAGAGATAAATGAATATTGATATTTAATATAACGCTAACACGCCAGATTAGACACAAAACTTCTATGAATAATTTTTTATTTTTTAATAAATAATATTTATCATTTAACAATAATCACTAAATTTAATTTTATAAAAGGTCTCTATTCATAGAAGCTCAAATATTGATAATCGAAATATCATTACTTTTTTATCAAATGCTTGTGCCAGAAAGGTAAACCCCAAGCCAATCATTAACACAACTGTTTTTTCATCATTTGCGTACTTTATTGTTTTAAATCAATTGGAAATTTTTGCAATCTCATCAGCTTCTTGATTTTTTAATCAACACCTGCTCAAAAAACAAAAAACGATAATGTGGAACACATATCGTTTCTTGCTTTCGTTACCGAAATTTATAGTGGAGCAGTACGACTTACCAAGTGATATTCACACGACGGTTAGGTGCTAGACATTCAACCAGCTGGATCTTTTTATTAATCCCTGTGCACTTTTGGTACACATCTGTTTTATTTTCTGCACTGTACTGAATTTGCTCGCCACGAATGCCTTGTTGTTTCAAGAGTTCAACGACTGTATTCGCTCTTTGGGCAGATAAACGTTGGTTATACTGAAATGATCCTAAACGATCAGTATATCCAGCCACAAAAACAGGGCTATTCGCACCAGATTGTTTAATCTGATCTGCGATTTTACGAATCACTTCAGCGTTCTTTACACCATTTTTATCCGCATGATCAAAATAAAACAAAACACTTGCAGACTGCCCACCAGGGGCTAGAGTCGTTTGCTCCGTCTCAGACTGATTGTTAATCCCCCAAGCCATTAAGCCTTGGCATTGTTCACCTTTCCAATATAGATTGTCTGAACGGTATTGCTTATCAAAATCTATGCGTAATTGGCAACGCTTATATTGGTTTGAGTTAGGCTCACGAATATCCAATACATAATTCCATGTCTTAACCGCAAAAAGACCTTCAGAGAATTGAGGATTTCCCAAAATATGGCGAATCTGATCTTTGGTTAATCCCTTGTCTAAACGTGCGACATCGTCATATTCATAACGGTTCACTTGTTTTAAATAGCTGTCTTTGATTTCAGGAAAATGGATTTCTTGCGTATTTGCACTTTCGACTTCAGCAGCATGGCTCAATGACATCACAAGACCGCTGAATACACCAAACATAATTTTTTTGTTAAATGCTTTCATTTTTTCTCTCTTAAAAAATTTTCGAAGAAAAAGGAAGACCCGAAGATCTTCCCTGTCGAGTGAATTAGTCAATCACACCACTGATACCGATACGCACACTTGCATCGCCTTGAGACGCTGCAGCTACACCGCCTGTAATCGACCAACGACCATTGTCTGCAGTTTTACGTAAAGTCACACCTACCGCATTTTCACCACCGTGGTAAGCTGCGCCTGCTGCATAGGTATATTTACCTGGTACATATGGTGCTGATTCCAGAGCCATCGCAGCGGCAATACCAGCATTGGCTTTTTTCTCTACATCATCAATACGGTTGTTGGTAATACGGAATGCGTTATCCAACTTGTTACTGACATTGTCAATTTTGCTATTCAATGCTTGATCTGCTTGGTTTAATGCATCAATTGCGCCACCAACATTGTTGTATTTCGAGTCACCTACCGTATAACTTGGAGCTGTGAAGCTACCTGTAATGTTGTCATAACCTGCCCCACCACCAAGATAATTGACTACCGCTTGGTTGGTTGTATTCAATTGACTACCATTGACAGCATCTTTAGATGTTGCATTCACTGCACCTTCTTTAACACCTGTTACTACTCGGTTGCCATCTGTGCCAGCGACGTTCACCGTTGTACCGCCAGTATCTTTTGCAACCGTCACTGGTGCATCTTTACCTGCTTGTTGAACCAAACCAACAGTACCGTTGTTAATATCATTTTTGATATTGCTAATATCAGTTGTGTTCTGATCTACTTGTTGTTGAACATTCCACAATTGACCGCCATTCACAGCATCTTTAGAACCTTGCGCAACCGTACCATCTTTCACATTGGTGATCGTTGTACCAGTTGTCCCACCACCAAGTGTGATTTTATCTTTTGATGCATCGTCATATTTAACAGCGTTGTTGGCAAGCTCATTAACATTGTTATTCACATTGTTAATTGCGCTGTCCAATTGTCCTTTGTTGACTGCATCTGTTGCATTTACTGCATTCGCAACATTTTGAATGGTTTTATTACCTGCATTGATGCCTGCCAAAGTAACACTTGGTCCACCACTAATGGTTAATCCAGTGTTGTTCAATACAACTGCGTTATTGCCAATTGTAATACCTGCATTATTCAGAACCGTATCACCCGCTTTGACAGAATCAACTGTCAAGTCTTTTGCTGTTGATACTTCATAGTTGTCTGAACCATCTGCATTTTTGCTCTTGCTGACAACAATATTCTGACCATTAGAAACAGTCGATTTAGATGTTGTTGCCGCAGTATTAATTGCGTTATCAAGCGCAGTTAATGCATCACCAACATTGGTCTGATTACCTTGAGCAACATTATAAGTTGGTCCTGTAATCGTACCGTCTGCATTTACTTTAGCGTTACCACCCAAACTGTTCACCAATGTAGTTTGAGTCGTTACAACTTGGTTACCCACCGCTTTTAACTGTGCAACGTTCACAGCATCTGAATCTACGCTACCCGCAGCAACACCGGTAATTTGACGATAAATACCGCTCGACGCATCACCAACTGCAACAGCACCAGTGCTTGACGTAGTTTTATTGATCGCGGCTTTATCTGCATTTGTTGCTACAGATAAGGCATAGCCTGCCTCACCAGCACCTGTCGTTGCAGCTGAACCGTTACCCAATACTACTGAACCAGCAACAGTTTTGGTGACATTGTTTCCAAGTACGAAAGTGTCATCTGTAAGTACTTGGTTGTTATTACCCACAGAGTAGCTGTTTGCACCATTTACAATAGTTGGATCACCAATCGCACCCGAATGATCACCAGTGACTTTGTTACCTGTACCAATACTGATCGATTGATTGCCTAAAGCTTCTGCACCAGAACCAATTGCAATTGATTGTTTACCATTGACTTTGGTGTTATGACCTAAAGCAACTGAACTATCTGCACCATTCGCAACAATCGCATTTACACCAATTGCTGTAGAGTTTAAACCACCTGCACTTGAGTCATTTGTTGTACCCAAATCACCTTTTGATGTATCGGCATTGGTATGGAAGAATTTAATACCATCAGTATTCATCTTCTGTACCGTTTGACCAATCGTTAGGCGATCTGTGGTTTCTTGACCTTGTTTGTCATACGTTAAGAACAATGAATCTTGGTTCTTATTGTCAGGTTTAGTATTTACAACTTGGTCAATAATATTCACCTTGTTGCCATTACCATCCACGACTTCCGTGATATTACTGGTAATCACTGCTTTCAACTGTTCTTCAGTCGCAGCTCTACCTTTGGTCGCAAAATCACTTGAATTTAGATCTTTATTGCTCAAACCTTGGATCGTGTCATTTGCCTTATCAACAACAACATTACCCACAGTTACTTTGTCAAAGTTAACGTCTTTCGCTGTCGCAACTTCATAGTTTGTTGAGCCATCTGCATTGGTACCCGATGTAACGACAACATTATCCCCAGCACTTATCGTGGTTTTCGCTTTAGTCGCTGAATCTTTAATACTGCTGATTGCACCATCAATCGTGTTTGAACCTGTACCACCAATATTGGTCGTTGTGATTGCACCAGTCGTTACATCTCTGGTAGTTGAACCACCAATTGCATTCTTCACGCTGTTTGCAATATCGTATAATTGGCTACCATTGATGGCATCAGTAGATGTTGAGGTCACAGCACCCGCTTTAACATTTCTGATTATTGTGCCATTTGTACCTGCTAAAGTGACATTGTTATAGTTCA
>NZ_JBXPBY010000023.1:0-65976 GCF_056930735.1 Acinetobacter sp. B-6
CTTTCTGTTCGGATGGATGTTTTTTCCTCAAATTCACCCTTTTTTTTGCTTTTTTATCTATTTTTTAAGCATTTTTCTGTATTTTTTTCATATTCAATCTATTTTAATGCTGTGTTTTGCATACGAAAGCCAGAAAATCGTGGCATTTTTCTTGTGATCGCACTTTAAAAAGAAAAACCGCATCAAGTCGATGCGGTAAATCCAATACTTTGTGAGCTTTTATATTTGGCAGCCATTTCATCGGCAAGATGCTGCACAACCGCATCCACACTTTCAAACGGATGAAAACAGGACTGTCGTACAATCACTGCAAAGTCTCCAGCACTTAAACGATCTAGAGCATATAACTTAGACTTTATCTCTGACTCATCCACAACAAGCTTCAGTTGGGTACAAACGTTTTCCAACAAAGCCAAGCGTTGAGCATAATTTAAAAAATCAAAATGCATCTTAAAGTCAAAACGGCGCATTGCTGCCTGATCCAACTCATCAAAACGATTGGTTGTTGCAACCATAACGCCATTAAAGCTTTCCATTTGAACCAAAAACTCATTTACTTGAGAAACTTCCCAAGAACGTGTTGCTTGACGACGGTCTTGTAACAAACCATCTACTTCATCCAAGAGTAAAACAGCTTGCATCTCTTCTGCTTCCTGAAAAGCTTTTGCAAGATTTTTTTCTGTTTCCCCCACCCAAGCTGAAATCAAATCCGAGCCACGCTTAATCAATAATGGTCGATTGATACGTTCAGAAAGCCATTTTGCAAATGCGGTCTTACCCGTTCCAGATGCACCATATAGACATAAACGTCCGAAACCATGTTGCTGAATCCCTGTTGTGATTTCAGCAAGATTTGACTTACAGTTGATATAAGCCAAGTCATAGAATTTGGGTAATGCATTGCTATCTTGCAACCGAATCGCTTGATACCCTTGTGCTTTCAGTGTATTGGAAACCAATTGAGTCATGCTTTCCTGTACCACTAAACCTTCATTTTCCATCTGTGCCACTTTCGCAACACGATAACTGCGACGTAAAATTGCAGGGGAAAGTTGTTCAACATTGGCAAACGCTTGTTGATACAACATATTGAGATCTTCACCACAATGCTGTTGTATAAAGCTGCTCCGTTGCTGTTTAGGGGGGACTTTTATTTCTAACACCATGTCAAAACGGCGTATAAACGCAGGATCAAGCTGATCAGAGTTTGAAACCCAAATCGTAGGTGTTCGATTTTGTTCTAATATCCGGTTGACCCAAGCCTTACGACTTTGCGCTGTGCTTTTCATGCCGACACCATTTTCAGTGTCATTAAACACATCTTCCACTTCATCAAACATCAATAATGCAGATTGGCTATCGAAAATACATTGTGCCGCACGATAAGCACATAAACGCCCTGTCGCTGAAATCGCATCACCATCTTCATCTTCACAGGTGATTTCAAAAAGCTGTACGCCCATTTCTTGTGCCAATGTTTTACAGAGTTGTGTTTTGCCTGTACCAGAACTGCCATACAGAAAAATATTCACACCTTCTTGTTTATTCTGTTTCACTTGCTTTAGATAAGCCATCAACAAGGTCAATTCAGAGGCTAAATGAGGATAGTCCCTAAGCGTCAATTCAGCAGGATGACTTTTATTGATCGTGCCAACAAAAAGATCCATAACATCATTGGTTTTCACCAATAATTTATCCGCCAATTGGTTAGAGACCAGATTCAGTTTTCCACGTAAATAGTTACGATAGTGCTGCTGCACACTGATCAAACCACTACGATGTAAACGCCCTTGTACAGATAGCGCTTGACGGATCTCGTCATAAGGTAAATCCAAAACCACAGCCAAAGCACGAATCGTTTTAGAAGCCGTGAGCTCACCAATCGTGTCAGCGACATCATCTAAAAGTTGCTCACTGTTGAGCATCACTACAAAACCTAAAATCGTTGTTTCAACAGCGTTTAAATCCAGCAATTGCTGGATTAATTTCAAGTTATATTGAAGTTCATCATTAAATTGAAAGGCATTCAATAAATTTTGTTGCTGAATGCTTTTATGCAATTGATTGAGTTCTTGATAAGCTGCTTGCTCATTAAATTGATCCGCAAGCAATGCTTCTGAAAAACCAAGTTTCTTAGCAATCCATTGATGGCTAAAACAATGATCAGAAATGAATTCTTTTGCGCCTCCCAGCTCCAGCAAAAATCGAAAAGCCCAGAGTTTTACAATCGGAGAAATTTCAGCAAAATCCGCAACCTCAACATGTTGCACCGTATGTGCAAAAGGTTGATTTATATATTCGTTCATATATTCACTTTTTTCTTTTCATGTCCGAGTTTGGCTTTAGCTAATCTGTATTTTTTACAAGCAAAGCGATCCCGAAGAACATGTATATTCTTTAAAATAAGGTTTTTGTTCGTTTAATTTAAACGATTAAAATGTATGGGGGTCTATTGAAAGCCCAAAATAAGAAATACGCTAAACAACATGATTGTTCTCCCGATTATTGAATTTAAATGTAGATTCAAATTACATTTCAAACAGGTGTCTAAAATGTGCTGGGTTTAATCAAGATATTATGGTTATCCTGCAACCAGTCAGTGGTCGTCTATAATCTTGTCAAATGGCAACGTTACAAGATCAAATAAGGCAAGTGAAAGAAAAAAATACGGTCATCATTGTGATTATTTAAGCCATCGTGGCTAAATTTTGGCTCATTTTAATGTGAAGCATCTATTTTTGCAATTCTTTCTTAGATTTTTAGCCTTCATTATTCTTTTAAAGCAATCCATTTTCTTCGTATAAAGAAATTTAAACGTTTTGAAATTCCTATGCGCTATCAACCTCAAGACTATCAAGGTCTTACCCAAACAGAAAAAATAAAAAATCCCGCCTAAGCGAGATTTTTTTATTGTCTTTCAGGTTATTTCGCTTTATCTATAAATAGCTGAGTACTATATTCAGTCGTTGCTAATTTATTAATTTTCTTTTGCCCTTCTTGACCAGTCAAAGCTTGGGCATATTTAAGAAAAGCCTCTGCATAATCTAAGCCGACATCTAAACGACGCTCACCAGTGATGGTCTTTAAAGTCGTATAGTAATCCCCACCATTGGCAAGAAAATCAATAGTGATCACTTTATAGGTTTTATTCAGATCAATATTTTCATATTGTCCTGCTGCATTACGTACTTGTATTTGACTGAGGCGCTGACCTTTATCTTTTGTGAAATCAACATTCCAACGTAAACCACCCGTGTATGGATAACTTCCCGTGTTATTCTGGGTAATCACTCCGTCGATCGCATCTTCGAGTGTTGCTTTAACTTCAGCACCCGTCAAATCTAAACGCAACAACGTATTTTTAAAAGGTAATACATTATAAATTTTACCGACCGTGACATCGCCCAAAGCAACATCTTCACGGACACCACCGCCATTTTGGAAGGAAATATCTGCACCAAAAAACACTTTACCTTGTTGTAAAAATGCTTCGGCAATAATTTGCTGAATATCACCACCATGTTGATCGACATGAGTATTTTTATTACACACATCTCCTAATGTAGAACGGTTTACATCACGTAATGTTCCTGGTACTCGGCGCGAGCATAGATTATCTGTCGCCTGCCCTACAATTTTTTGAGCAAAGCTTTTCTTTTGATCCTGATAGAGTTTTAAAACATCTAAAGTCTTTTGTAATGGTGTGACCACAGTAAACGGTGCATTGTCTGTTTTAAATTGAGCCAGAATAGCTTGTTTTTCTGTTTCGGTGACTGCTTTTGCATCTTTCGCTGTACGGGTAAAATTATTTCCAATTAAAACATGCGGCGTACCACTACAGCTTTCGACATTACCATTTTTGTCGAACTTAACATTGAGATCTCCCACAATATAACTATATTGCCAAGCTTGAGCCACACAGACCAATTGACCATCTTTATTGCGTAGTTGAGTCGGATAAGCACCTTCAGGTGTCATTCCATATTTTTTTAAGCCATCTGGACCCAATAAAGTATGTGAATCGCCACCAATGATCACATCGACATCTGTAAGTGATTTTGCCAACTGTTGATCGAGGTCATATCCCACATGGGTTTGTAGAATAATATTTTTGATGCCTTGTGCTTTGTATTGATTAATTTCTTGTTGTGCGGTTTCGATTTCATCAGCAAATAATGTATCAGCATTCGGCTGAGAAGAGTTTTTGGTTTTTTTCGCCACAGTTAAACCAATAATTGCGAATTTAACACCATCTTTCTCAAAGACTTGTGACTTTAAAATACGGTTGGTTTTATACAATGGCGAAGATGCACCGAAACTTACGTTGGCAGTCAGGACTTGAGTCTTTTCTTTACAAGTACCTTGGTCTAGGTAACCAATAAATTTCTTTAAACCATCATCCTTAGCATCGAATTCATGATTTCCAGGGGTAAATGTATCAAAACAAACGGTATTCATCGCATCAGCATCTGCTTTACCGTCCGTAAGGTTATAGTACAAATCACCAGTGGTCGCATCACCTGCATGGATTTTAAAAGCGTTTTTCTTTTCTGCTGCAAGTTGATTAATTAAGCTGGCTACACGCGCAAAACCACCACTTGTAACACTGAATTCTTCTTCCCCTGTCCCCACATTGGTTTTAAATTTGATACTTTCTTCATCTAAATGTGAATGGTGGTCATTTATATGTAGGATGTTTAGCTCTAATGGTTTTGCTTCTACAGGCTGATCAACATTTGAATGATCATTATCATCATTACACGCCACCAGCAACGTAGAAAGCATACTCAGCAAAAATATTTGCTTTTTCTTATTAATCAACATGATATTTCCAACAAGCAATAAATTATTCTTGCTTAGTATGTTGATCGTTTATTTAATTTTGATGAATAATTAAACATTTTTCACATAAAAAACCTACGTTGAAATCTTGAATTTCCAAATAGTTTAATGCTTTTAATCACAAAAACCTTGTACCAGTCTGAATGTACCGTCTTAGTTTTTAAATAGCTTTATTATATTTATTGCTAAAACAATTATGTAAATTTATGATTTTTATTGATTTTAAATTTAATACATTCAAACGCAAAAAAACCAATCAAATCTGATTGGTTTTTAACGGTGGAAACTTAATCTGCTTGATAAAATGGTCGATCACCCATCAATGTTGCTCGATTCATAACCCGGTGCTGTGGGCGATAATCATCGACTGCATAGTGGAAAGTACAGCGATTGTCCCAAAATGCAACATCATTGGCTTGCCAAGACCAACGCACCACAAACTCAGGTTTTTGAATATGCTCAAACAGCATTTTCAAAACTGCATCACTTTCTTTGGCTTCTAATTCATTGATTCGTGTTGTAAACCCCTCACTCACAAATAAGGCTTTACGACCTGTAATGGGATGAGTACGAATCACAGGGTGGCTAATCGGTGGATGCTTTTTCTTGGCTGCTTCTAACTTTTCCAACTCTGCTGGGTCACCACCAAAGCGATCTATCGGAAATGAACGTGCAATATCATGTGTTGCAGTTAAACCCGATAGCATCTCTTGCATCGGTTGAGATAATGCTTCAAAAGCTGCTGTACCACTTGACCAGAGTGTATCGCCACCCCATGCTGGAACTTTCTTTGCACTCAAAATTGCACCCATTGCAGGTTCTTCAAGGAAAGTGACATCGGTATGCCATAGTGCATTATCACGCAAATCATTTAATTCGGTATCCAAAACCATAATTTCTGGCTGTTCTGGAATATTTGGATAAATGGGATGAATATGTAACTGTCCAAACTGTCGAGCGAAAGCAGCATGTTGCTGAGCTGTCATCGGCTGATTTCTAAAAAAAATAACCTGATGTTTTAGCAATGCTGTTTCGATCAATGTCTTTTCTTCAGGCGTCAAAGCTTGATTAAAATTAATCCCTTCAATCACAGCACCAATGGTAGGATTCAATGGTGTAATTTTAAAAGTATTTGATACAACAGCGTTCATTTCTTCCTCGATCATCTCAAGATGTTTTAAAGGCAAATCATTATTAAAACTTTAAAAATACAATAATCAATTTGAGGGCGATTGCGTTTTTATCAATCTTGCCAACATGCCCACAAAGATTTAAATCAAAGCGCTTAGTGAGCTTGCTTATCCCAAGGGACCAATTTCTTTTGCAAACGGCGTAATCCAATTTCCAGTGCAAAGGCAATCACAGCAATAATCAAAATACCCACAATCACCACATCTGTTGCCAAAAGTTGTGAAGATGATTGCACCATAAAGCCTAAACCTTCTGAAGCACCAACCAACTCAGCAGCAACCAATGTTGACCAACCCACGCCAAGTCCAATACGAATACCTGTTAAAATGCCAGGTAAAGCACTCGGTAAAACCACATGTTGAATAATTTGCAATGGCGTTGCACCCAAAGACTGTGCAGCACGAATTTTTGCTTGGTCGACAGAACGTACGCCTGTTGCCGTTGCGATAACAATCGGGGCAAAAATCGCAAGATAAATCAATAAAACTTTGGATAACTCACCAATACCACACCAAATTACGATCAAAGGCAAATAAGCCAAAGGGGGAATTGGACGGTAAAATTCGATGATTGGATCGACAACACCACGTATCACTTTATTTCGACCAATCGCAATTCCCACAGGAATAGCCGTAATTACAGCAGCAACCAAAGCCGTGCCAATACGACCTAAGCTTGCGCCAATATGGCTCCATAAGCTGATGCTCATATAGCCATTGGTCATCAAATCTTGTAAGCGATCTAATACTGCAACTGGTGATGGCAAAAATAAAGCATCAATCCAACCTACAGCAGTGACAAACCACCAAATTGCAAGCAATACCACAATTGTCATGCTACTGATCAAGGTAATATTCACTTCACGTGGAACATTATTTTTTTGGGGCTGAGGTTGAACTGAAGCCATTAATTTTGGGTCTAATTGTGCTGTCATCATTACACCTTTTGCCCTTGAGCTGACGTTTGTTGAGATGAGTGAGATTGCTCTTGATGATTTTGAATAAATACACGACTCAACACATGCTCACGCATTTCAATAAATTTTGGATCAGATTTGATGCTTCGTGCAGACTCACCATTGGCATATCTTTTTGCAAAGTCCAGTGTTAATCGCTCAACAATTCGTCCTGGATTGGGCGCTAAAATAATCAGATCTGTCGCAAGGAAAACTGCTTCTTCAATATCATGAGTGATTAAGAAAGTTGGTTTTGCCGTACTTTTCCATACATCCAACAACAAACACTGCATTTGTTCGCGTATAAAAGCATCTAAAGCACCGAACGGTTCATCCATCAGTAGAATTTTAGGATCTGAAGCCAAAGCGCGCGCTAATCCAACTCGTTGCCGTTGACCGCCTGACAGCTCCCAAATATGACGCTGTCCAAAACCGTCTAAATTGACCAGTTTCAATAATTCATGCGCTCGCATTTGACGTGTTTTTTTATCAATACCTGCCAGTTCTAAACCAAAAGCAATATTATCCTCAACATTCTGCCAAGGCAGTAAAACATCATCTTGGAACACCACACCACGATCACGACTTGGTGCAACAATGCTTTCGCCATCAAGCTTGATATTTCCTGCTTGGGGATGGGTAAAACCTGCAATCAAGTTTAATAATGTGGTCTTACCACTTCCCGACGCCCCCAAAGCAACCATGAGTTGTTCGGAGCCCAATTGAAATGACACATCTTGAAGTACCGGTTGCTCAGCACCTGGGTACTGTGCTTGTACGTGTTCTACAGTCAATACAGCCATGATGAATAGTCCCGATTTCTATTTTGACGCGTTGATAAAACGAGTGTTAATAAATTGTTGATAATTTGGTGAGACCTTTTTAACCAAGCCCTGTGCTTTCAAAAAGTTAACCGCATTGGCAATATTTTGTGTAGTTCGCCCACCTAAATACTGTGGGCTTAATTGTGCTTGACGATCAGGATATTCTGCCCCTGCAAGAAGCGTTGGAACATCTTGCGCATCAACTCCGGTAATTTTGGCAATTTTTTGTACTTCGGCTGAGTTTGCAGTCCAATGGCGCTTATTACGGTTGTAAGCATCATAGTAATTCAAAGTCACCGAGGAAAATTTGCTGAGTACTTCAGGATGCTTTTGCGCAAAATCCTTACGTGCGACCCAAACTTCAAATGTAGGCGAACCCCATTGCCCAACCTGCCCTGCATCCGTCATCACCTTGCCGGTTTTTTTGATATTGGCGAGTGCTGGAGACCAAACAAAAGCGGCATCAATATCTCCTCGACGCCATGCTGCATTGATTTCAGCAGGCTTGAGGTTCAACAACCGAATCTGATTGGGTTTAATATTCCAGTGTTGCAATGCGCCCAGTAAACTGTAGTGCGAAGTCGAAGCAAATGGTGTAGCCACTTTTTTCCCAATCAAATCTTGCGGACGATGGATACCAGAACCATTTCTGACCACCAAGGCTTCTGCACTTTTTAAATCTGTTGAAATCAAAAACACATCAATTGGCAAGTTATTGGCAACAGCAGCACCTAAAGGACTAGATCCAATCAAAGCAATATCTACAGAGCCTGAAGCCAAAGCAGTTAAAACTTCAGCACCACTGTTAAATAAGCGCCAATCCAGTTTTTCTCCAATCACTTTGTCATATACACCATCAGCCTGTGCAACTTTGGCAGGCTCTATATTGGTTTGATAACCAATCACAATTGGACGTGCATTTACCCAACCACTATAGCTAAACATAGCTAAAGACGAGCAAATTAAAATAAGCTGCTGAAATTTCATGATGGATATAAGCTGACAATCAATGGAAAAAGAAGAGAATCTGCTTTATGGTAAGGTTTTTGTATATTATTAAAAATATGTTTTTTAGATTTACTTATTCACTTTTTTCATTAATAAAATTGATCTTTTCACTGTGAATAGATATCTAGATCAAAACTAGAGAGTTTTTATTTAATCACAGCAATACATGAAAAACATAAAACACATCTCACTAAAATAATAAAGTGAAAATTAAATCACATTAAGCAACACTTTCAATGGTTTATTCATCGGAAATAGAGCAAAAGCTCTATTTTTATCTAAATAAAATTACTATATTGATTATAAATAAAGCACTTTTTAGCTATAAGGATATAACATGAAAAAGGGATTTATTGCTTTTACATCACTCGCATTATTAGGATTATCAAGCGCTTCTCAAGCTAAACAGGATGTCTGTGTATTTGACTTATTAGGAAAAGCTGGTGAATCTTATAAAATGATGGAGGAATGGGCACTCGCTGCAAAAGCGTGGAATACCGATATACAGCTGATTGCTTATCAAAATGAAGAAATGGCAGAACGAGACTTCCAAAGTGGTAAATGTGATGCTGTCTTTTTAACAGCAATGCGAGCACGCCAATTTAATAAATTTGCTGGTTCTATTGATGCGCTTGGTGGCGTTCCAAACAATGCCATCGCCTTAAAAGCCATTAATTTCGTTTTAGATAAAAGAAACACGCAACGACTGAAATCAACAATCAACGGTGTGGAGTATGAAGTGGGCGGTATCGCTCAAATCGGTCCTGCTTATATTTTTGTGAATGATAGATCGATTAACACCATTGAAAAAGGACGCGGAAAGAAATTCGCCGTATTGTCCTATGATAAAGCCCAGATCGCCGCAGTAAAACGTGTCGGCGCAATCCCTGTTTTATCTGATATTTCAGATTTTATTGTGAAGTTTAATCAGGGCAAAGTGGATATGGTGGGTGCGCCAGCTTATGCCTTTAAACCTTTAGAACTTTCAAAAGGCTTAGGTAGCAATGGGGCAATGTTTAACTTCCCTGTACTCAATGTCACTGCCGATTTGATTTTTAATACCAGTAAATTTTCTCCAGGTTTTGGCAACCTATCACGAGAATGGTTCCTTAAAAAAATGCCAAAGCAGTTTGAAATGGTCAGAAAACAAGAGGAAAGCATTCCAAATAAATATCGTCTGAATTTAAGTAAAGAGGACAAAGAGCGTTATCAAAAACTACTTCGGGATACACGCTTAGAATTGACCAAACAAGGGGTCTATGACCCAACCATGATGTCAGTGCTTAAGCGAGCACGTTGTACTGTAGATCGGACCAACTTTGAATGTTCACTCTCAGGTGAATAGAACTAAATTAAAGCCAACAGCGTTAGAGTGCTAATGATTTCTAAAAATTATTGGCACCATGACTCAATACCGTTTAAATGTTTCTTTATATTCTAGTTTCCTAAATAGAAATCACACCAATCCATTCTGTGAAGCATTGGCTGTAATATATCAAAACATTCTCTTACTACATCGCCATTCTACGAGACAAGGCTGAGTCTCGCTGGCGTAAAAATTCTCGTAAAAGTATAAAATAATCAGGATGTACAGCTTGTTGCACCGATGCACGTCCAGCCAATGCCATACGCCAAAGTTTGATCTTTGGTAGATTCTCAAAGAAATGAAAATCACCTAGATGATCAAACAACTCAAAATAACGAAATATGGGTGCAAACACGGCGTCCACCATGCAGAAATCGCTTCCTGCAAACCATGGACCCTCCGATAATTCTTTTTCAATTTGAAACAGTCGTGTACGAATCAAATCTGCTTGTATTTCCAACATTTGTTCGTCTTTAGCATTATAGAATGTAGCAATCGTATTGAGCAACGATGAACCAAACTCTATCCATGAACGATGATGAGCACGAATCAAAATATTCTTTGGATGCAACGGTGGTTCTAGGGCATCTTCTAAATATTCACAAATCACAGCAGACTCAAAAATTCCAACCTCATCAACCAGTAGAACAGGTGTTTTACCCAAAGGTGAATAGCTCAGAAACCACTCTGGTTTATTTGCTAAATCTATGTCTCGACGTTCAAAATGAACCGCTTTTTCCTTCAGTACAATGACAGCACGCTGTACATAAGGACAGAGTACATGGCTAATTAAAATCAGGGAGCTCATTCTATAATCTCCCTTTCAATGTGACACTGAATGAAGCAATCTCTGCTTCGTGTTTTATATTTATCAATACACAACAATAAAACATCGAATACTAAAAAATTTGATGGAATGACCATGAAAGCCTCCAATTTACAAATTAATAGATTCCATCTTATGATTGCAAGATCACAATAAAAATAGGCAAAAAAGAAATCGATGATTGCAAATTCGCAATACAAATTAAAAGCGAGTGATCTAGAACTTATTCTGGCACTGGTTCGAACACATAATTTAATGGGTGCAGCCGAGCGGTTAGGTGTCAATTCTTCAACTGTTTTTCGCACAATTCGCCACATCGAACGCAGTTTGGGACATGAGCTATTTGAACGTTCACGCACAGGATATTTACCTACTGAACAAACTTTATTGTTGGCTGAATATGCTGAGAAAATAGAAGCACAATTAGAGCAAGCTCGTTCTGAAGTTCAACTCGTCCCAGAGCAGGTATCAGGTATTGTGCGCATTACCACTACGGATACCATCCTACATGGCTTGATCGCACCTTCACTTCACAAGCTTTCAAATGTACATCCCTTATTAGAATATGAACTACATACAGGTAATGAACTCACGAGCTTAACCAGACGTGAAGCAGACATTGCAGTGCGTGCAACTAAACATCCTCCACACCATCTGATAGGCAAGCATATCGGTACATTAAATATGGCATTATATGCAGGAACTAATATTGATCACGATCAACTGGCTAATTTTGGTAAAGTAAATTGGATCGTCCCTGATGATGCTCTACCCGACCATCCATCGGTAATTTGGCGCAAACGTCATTATCCAAAAGCAGTGCTACGTTATCGTGTTAATAGTATTCTTACTGTAATGGAGTTCATATCTGCAGGCATGGGTGTGGGTGTATTACCTGTGTTCCTTGCTCAACAATGCAAAGATTTGATTGCATTAACCGACATTCTCGAAGAATGTGAAACTGAACTATGGATACTCACGCATCCTGAATCAAGACATCTACTTAGAGTATCCAGTGTATTCAGGCATCTGAGTGAAACATTAAAACTATGATACTGACTAGGATTACAACACTAGTTTAAAAATACATATAAGGACTGAAATAATGCAAATCACATAATTTAAAATTTTATTGTGATCGTTAAACTCAAATATAAGAGCGGTTAATGATTTATAATCATGGGTGTTTACATCTCTGAAACTTTTCAACTAATCAAAATTATTTTTAAAAATCATAAATTTAAAATTCAAAACTATAAAAAACATGATCTAAAAAATCAGGCGATGGAGGCATCCATATAATCGCCTGATTTTTTTTCAGAACTTACTGAGCTGAAGGTTGTTCACCCAAAGTTGGATCTTGAGTGGCTTGAGCTGGTTGCGATTGTTGAATCGTAGCATCACCTTCTACCGCAGTGCCTTGCTGAGCAGGATCAACTGTTGCTGTTTGTGCAGATTGGTGCTGATCTGCTGAACTCATTGGCGCTGATTGTGTGGTTTCAGGTGCTTGTGTGGTTTCACTTGAAGTACATGCTGTACTCATCACCGCAACACCTGCCAATAACATAAAAATAAGACCTGATTTTTTCATCATCAATTCCTTTATCATCACTCGATTAAAAAACGACAATACAATCCGCATCATCGTGCTGACTATGATTGCCATTTTTTCAGCTAAGTTCGTTGCAGCTTGGTAAGACTTTTAACGTGTTGCCGTATAAGTTCTGCAAAGTTTATTAAATCAATTACTTATTTTGACTAAATAAAATATCAACGTTAAATCATTCATTTGTCTGAGTTTTTAAATATGCGCTGAGTTGACACAAGAAGAAAGCTCATGTTGAAAAATATATTTTTACCGTAAAAGTCTCGTATTAGTTACATTGTTAAAATTTTTAATGAAGCAAAAAAAAAAGCTTATCCAAGAAGATTGGATAAGCTATGAAAAACATATTCAAATAAAAAGAAACTACAGCCATAGAATCTTAGGAGCATGATAATGAAACTCTATGTTTTTCGCAAAGCCTTATTTTCAATAAGTTTAATCGGTTTTATATATTAATTTATAATTTTTATCTATTCATTCAATTTTAATTTATGAATTTAATGGTCATTTTTCACAATTTAAGAATAAGAAAAAAAACAATTTCTCATTTTGTTTGTGGAAAAAAATCTATGTATTTGCTGAATATTCACACAATAAATTAAGATTTATATGTTATTCAGTTACGCTTCTGAGTTTTTTTGCTGAATTTCATTAAATAATATTCAATCTTGCTTGAATTTTAGTAGCTCGCCCACATTTCATATTCATTGACGAATTAAACGACCATGGCAGTTCAAAAATGAACACAGTGCAAAACTGCTGCCGATAAGGACTGTACATGTTTAAGAACCCATTTAAACGGAGTAAATCAATGGCAACTGAGCAAAATCAAGAAGCCCAAGATCTTCAAAACGAGCAAGCAGAACAGCAAACTCAGACTGAAAATGAACAGGTTGAAGTTACCGTTGAAGCTTTAGAAGCTCAAATCAGCAATTTAGAAGAGAGTTTAAAACTGGAAAAAGCCCGTACGGCAAATGCAGTATATGAAGCACAAAAAAGCGTTGAGCGTATTCAACGCGATGCTGAAAAACATAAAGATACGGTATTGGAGAAGTTTGCAAAAGAATTATTAGATTCTGTAGACAATCTTGAACGTGCGATTCAGGCAGGTGGCGATGAAGAAACGCCTGTACTTGAAGGTGTAAAACTCACGTTAAAATCTCTTCTTACCACTTTAGAAAAATTTGGTGTTGTTGAAGCAGATACCACAAATGGCTTCAATGCTGACTTACACCAAGCCGTAGGGATCGACCCAAATGCAGCTGCCAACCAAATTGGTACCGTTTTGCAAAAAGGTTATACCTTAAATGGTCGACTACTTCGCCCTGCAATGGTCATGGTGGGTCAATAAGCTTAATAAATGAGGGCTTTTTGAAAATATTTTCATGAATTTTCTCAAATAATGACTTGAAAATTTTTGAATGGCTCTCATATCGGATAACAAGAAAATCCTTTTAACGCTTCCTTTCTCAAGGGAGAAATAAAAGGGATTCAAAAGAATTTAGAGGAATAGATTTATGGCTAAAATTATTGGTATTGACTTAGGTACAACAAACTCATGTGTTGCTGTACTTGAAGGCGATAAAGTTAAAGTAATTGAAAATGCTGAAGGCGCGCGTACAACACCTTCTATCGTTGCATATAAAGATGGCGAAATTCTTGTAGGTCAATCTGCTAAACGTCAAGCAGTGACTAACCCTAAAAATACATTATTCGCGATCAAACGTTTGATCGGTCGTAAATACGAAGATCAAGCTGTACAAAAAGATATCGGTATTGCACCATTCAAAATCATCAAAGCAGACAATGGCGATGCTTGGGTGGAAGTGAATGATAAAAAACTTGCACCTCAACAAATCTCAGCAGAAATTTTGAAAAAAATGAAAAAAACTGCGGAAGATTATTTAGGTGAAACAGTAACTGAAGCAGTTATTACTGTACCTGCTTACTTCAATGACGCTCAACGTCAAGCAACGAAAGATGCTGGTCGTATTGCAGGTCTAGAAGTTAAACGTATCATTAACGAACCGACTGCTGCTGCACTTGCGTTCGGTATGGACAAAAAAGAAGGCGACCGTAAAGTTGCGGTATATGACTTAGGTGGTGGTACATTTGACGTATCAATCATTGAAATCGCAGACTTAGATGGCGACCAACAAATCGAAGTATTGTCTACCAATGGTGATACATTCCTTGGTGGTGAAGACTTTGATAATGCATTGATCGACTATTTGGTTGAAGAGTTCAAAAAAGAACAAAACTTCAACTTGAAACAAGATCCTCTTGCATTGCAACGTTTAAAAGAAGCTGCTGAAAAAGCCAAAATTGAGCTTTCTTCATCAAATTCTACTGAAATTAATTTGCCATACATCACTGCGGATGCAACAGGTCCTAAACACTTAGTGATGAATGTAACACGTGCGAAATTAGAAGGTTTAGTTGCTGACTTAGTTGCTCGTACGATTGAGCCTTGTAAAATTGCGCTTAAAGATGCAGGTCTTTCGACTTCTGATATCTCTGACGTGATTTTGGTTGGTGGTCAATCACGTATGCCAATGGTTCAACAGAAAGTACAAGAGTTCTTCGGTAAAGAACCTCGTAAAGATGTGAACCCAGATGAAGCTGTTGCTATCGGTGCTGCAATTCAAGGTGCAGTATTGTCTGGTGACAAAACTGACGTACTTTTACTTGACGTAACACCGTTAACACTAGGTATTGAAACCATGGGTGGTGTGTTAACTGCAATTATTGAGAAAAACACGACGATTCCTGCGAAGAAATCTCAAGTATTCTCTACAGCAGCAGACAACCAACCAGCAGTAGACATTTCAGTTTACCAAGGTGAACGTAAAATGGCTCAACAAAACAAATTGTTGGGTAACTTCCAATTAGGCGATATCCCACCTGCTCCACGTGGTGTGCCACAAATTGAAGTATCATTTGACATTAATGCTGATGGTATCTTGAAAGTATCTGCTAAAGATAAGAGCACTGGTAAAGAGCAATCAATCCAGATTAAAGCAAACTCAGGTTTGTCTGATGCTGAAATCGAAGCAATGATCAAAGATGCTGAAGCAAATGCTGAAGAAGATCGTAAGTTTGAAGAACTTGCAAAAGCACGTAACGAAGCTGATGCTTTAGTTGCTTCTGCAAATAAAGCAGTTAAAGATCTTGGCGAGCAAGTCACTGCTGATGAAAAAACTGCAATTGAAACAGCAGTTTCTGAATTAGAAGTAACTGCGAAAGAAAATGATGTTGAAGCAATCAAAGCGAAAACTGAAGCTTTACAAAACATCATTATGCCGATCACTCAACGTGCTTATGAAGCTACTCAAGGTCAAGGTGGAGCACAAGGCTTTGACCCGAACCAATTCGGTGGTGATGCAGGTCAACAACAGCAAAAAGCTGATGATGGCGTAGTCGATGCTGAATTCACAGAAGTAAAAGATGACAAAAAATAATTTGTCGCTTTAATCGAAAACCGCTCAAGAGATTGAGCGGTTTTTTTATGCTGGCAAATCATCTTTATACAAGTCTATTTAAACTTTAGATCTAAAGCGTGGCAATGAAAGTTTTATATCATTCAACACTATTTTCATCGCATTGATTTTATGGGTTCAGAGAAATTATATTTTACTGTTTGCATTTTTCAACAGATTGACTATATGGAGTGTGTGCTTTGCTAATCTCTGACATTTCTAAAAAAACAGGTTTATCCATCCATACACTACGTTACTATGAACAAATTGGGTTGCTGAAAAACATCCATCGTAATCTGTCAGGACAACGTGTGTATACTTCACTTGATTTAGAATGGCTTGAATGGATCAAACGTTTAAAATCAACAGGAATGCCTTTAGAAAAAATTCAAAATTTTGCCGAATTTCGTTTACAGGGAGAACACACTTTAAAACAAAGACAACAGCTTCTGATTGAGCATTCTGCTCAATTAAAACTGGAAATTCAAAGACTTCAACAAGAGCAAACTATTGTTGACTATAAAATTAAAATTTATGCTGAAAAAATGCTTGAGCTAGAGTGAACTCGAGCAGTTAAGCTTTTTACTTCCTACTTTAAATCGGAGTAAAAAACATGTTTCATTCAGGCTTTTACATCACCGCAGAATTAAGAATACTAGATGAAAATAAAATCTTAGAAACCCGTGAAGCTTTACAATCATTATGCACAATGACCCTTCTACAAGAACCAGAATGTAGCATGTTCCAACTGCATCAATGTCAACAAGAGCCAAGACGTTTACTGCTCTGGGAACGCTTTGATTCAGAACAAGCGTATCAGGCTCATTTTAAGCAGGTTTATACTCAAGAATATTTGGCACGGAATTTAACTGAAGTGGTACAGCATTTCGTTAGCGATTGCGTGTTATAAGACCTCATGTATAGCTAAGCCCATTGTGATTTTTCAAGATGATGAATTGCTAATCCGCATTAAATCTTTTATCTTAATTATCACAATAATAATGGATCAAACGATGAAAAACTCCCCTGCTGTTTCACCCGCTGTTTATTATAGTTTGATCCTTGCTCAGTTTTTTTTGCCCGTTATTGCGGCAATCATAGACATATACTGCACTGAACCTGAGTTAATACTACTTGATAAAACCCTCTATCAAGACCCACAGACTTGGGAGTTGGCAGTGATGTCTGTTGCAGGCTTAATTATACTCATCATCACTTTTGGCTTATGCTTGAAAAAAGAATGGGCAAGAAAAGCCTATCTTTATAGTTTTTTTCCAACATTTTTACTTTATTTCATGCCGTATATGCACTGGATTTACATGACCAGTTATGCTGCGATTTTTAACGATCTTGCCTTTGTCTGTTCAGGTATTTTATTGATGATTTTAGTGACACCCTCACTGTATCAACCTATTTTTGAACACGATTAATCATGTATAAAGTCCTCAGCATAAGCCTTGCTTTATACGTCTTTCTAGAAATTCTATGTCATGTATTTGCTCTTGTTGCCCGCAAGATTGTCAGTCGCTCAGATACGCAAAAACTCAACCACCCTTTGCATCTTCAATTTATCCAACAAAGTTTTTATCGCACGATGTTACTGGTCAGCATCGTACTGATGAGCCATTTTTATACTGAATTAGCTTTTTTTGAGCAGAATGATTGGATTCGATTGGGGTTGAGTATCTTGATTATTTTAATGATTTTACTGGTATTTTGGTGGATAAATGCTTTTATTGTGCGGCAAGTTGTTCTAAAACAACAATACGCTGTCACCGCAGCGTTTAAACAGAAAATCAGTTATATCATGCGACATCCCTTACAATTTAAATCCCTGTATATCACTACTGAATACTTAAGCATATCCGTTTGGATGAACAGATTCCTAAGTGCACTGGCATTTATCCTGCTGTTTATTGATATTCATATCCTGTTTAGCCCCTAAATAAAATTGATCAGATCACGCCTTCCATCCTAATTCCTAAACTGAGCTGTAATAGGGTAAACAATCCTTTCATGAATAAAAATAATCCTGCAAATATACATATCAACATAATTAGTCGTTGTTTTTTGCTGAGGCTGTGTTTTATTTGTAGATTGTATTGCTGATCAAGGACTTTATTTATTGGTAAGTGATCAATCACTTTCTGGGAAATTTGTTTTTCTAACTGATTTAATGATGAGCCTTCAACAATCGTTAAGTTGTAATTTCCAACCTCCAACTCACAATAAAACATTAAATTTGAACCTCGTGTAAAACTATTTTTATGTGGTCGTCCTAGACTTGGGGTCAATTTAACCTCCTCTTGTGAATCGAGATTGACGATTATAGGGTGAATAAAAGCCAGAGGTGCGAGTTTAAATAATGGTCCTTCCTGCCAAATTGAATAACCACCTTTATGAGTAACGCTAAAATTTTTAGACTTTTGCACCAAAGGCATTTCTAGCACTAACTTTGCTCGAAAGAGCTGTACCAAGCAATATATGACATTCACCCAACAGCAAATGCCCGCAATTAAAAAAATCCAGCCTAAAATCAACATTCCATTCATCAGTCTTTGCGATTGTGTAATTTTCAGATAAATTATCGATAACAAAAATTATTTTTTTAAGCAAGCATGCGTTTCTGGATTATTGTTAGCGTCATTATTTTTACGGCATATTTTGCGATTCAACGCATGATGTATCCGCAACTCAACCATAATTCAGCGATTGATCGCATTACACACCCTTTAGATACTCGATTGCGTTATCGCATTGGTGAAGTTGATCCTCGCTTCCATCTGAGCAAAGCACAGGTAAAAAATTTAGCGCAAGAAGCGGCTGACATATGGCACTTAGGTACAATGCAAAGTTTATTTGTTTATGACGATCAGGCAAAGCTGACGATTAATTTGATTTATGATGAGCGCCAAGCTGAGTCCAGTGCCAGAACTCAAGCCTTACGCACCTTAGAAAATACCCAACAATATTCTCAAAGTGAAAAGCAAAAAATTCAACAACTGCATCTTGAATTAAATCAAGCCAATCGAGAAGTAGACTTTCAAAAGCGTAGTTATCAACATAAAGTTGAACAATATAATCAACTGATCAATGCACTTAATCAATCAAGGCAAAATTTAGATGCATCTGCAAGATTTGAATTAGATCAACAAAAAAATCAATTGATCATTGAACAGAGTCAATTAAAACAACAATTAGATCTTTATAACCAAAAAGTGGATACATTAAACCGTCAAGTTGAACAGCTTAATTCAGTGAACCATCAATATAATCAATCTGTTGATCAGTTTAATATGCGTTTTCAGCCACGCCAATTTGACAAAGGTGTCTTTGATGGTAAAACCATTAATATTTATGAATTTGAGTCCGATGCAGATCTAAGAGTCACCATTGCACATGAACTGGGTCATACTTTAGGTCTTGCACATAATAATGATCCTAAAGCACTCATGTATCCGATGATGAAAGAACAAGATTTGAAAAATTTTAGATTAACTCAAGCTGATTTAGCCATGCTAAACTCAAGACAACGATAAGAAAATTTAATAATGAACCATCAGCATTTAAATCCATAATTTTCTTATGTATTTAAATTATTTTTTTCAAATTCATGTTATTGTGAACTGAAGACGCAATGAATTGAGGAGATGACTGTGAGCTATTATCATATTATTCTGGAAGTAAATGATCATATCAGCACGATTGAGCAAACTCGTGATATTGAAATTTATGATATTACTGAACTTCAGCCATACCTTCATTCTATTTTATTGCCTTACTTCAATGAGCAAATTATTGAACTGGAAGATGAAAATATTGAGTTTACAGATATTTTACATCTTGAAATCAAACAAACGTTACTTCCAATCCAGCATTTGATCGAAGAAGAACAGAAGCAATTGCCTAGTGATACCGATGTGACTATTACTGCACATGAAATCTTTAATGATCGAGATCACACTCAGGATGTTACTGCGGTCATTTTAGATGTATTAGAAGCTGTCAAAATCGATCAATCTGCGATTGAATAAATCCAATCAATAAAAAGGTCTGCAATTGCAGACCTTTTTATTGTATTCGTTGCCCTGAATACAACATATCTTTACTGCATCATACTTTTTGCAGCCTCATTTCTAAATGCTTTTAAAATCTGCTGCCCTGCTCGACCTGTTGGACTTAATCCTAATTTGACCTGTTCTTGTTGAATAGCTTGGCGAGTTTTATCACCAATCAGACCATCAGCATCGCCAATCGCATAGCCTTTCTTCAATAAATAGTTTTGAATTTCACGGCGTTCTGCACGAGATGTTCCAGCATCTTCTGTTGGCCAAGCCGTTTGGAATCCTCCTTTACCCTGTAAACGATCTGATAAATGTGCAATTGCGAGTGCATAACTTTCAGCAGCATTATAGGAATAGATTGCATCAAAGTTTTTAAACACCAAAAATGCTGGACCATTTGCACCCGCAGGCATCATTAAACCAGCTTGAGAGCCTTCAGATAAGTTTCCTTGAATGATTGGTGTGCCATCGACACGTGTAAAACCACGATTGACCCAAGAACTGAGTGATTTTTTATTGCGGCGACTTTCTCCAGACACTGATGCACCTGCAGGAATTTTTACCTCAAAGCCCCAAGGCATTCCTGTTTGCCATCCACGCTTTTTCAAAAAATTAGCGGTTGAAGCTAAAGCATCAGAAGTACTTGAAACCAGATCACGACGTCCATCACCATCAAAGTCCACAGCCAATTCTTCATAGGTAGAAGGCATGAATTGAGTATGACCGAATGCACCAGCCCATGAGCCTTTCAGTTGATCTTCGCGTAAATCTCCACGTTGTAAAATACGCATCGTGGCAAAAAACTCACCTCTAAAATAGCTTTGGCGACGCCCTTCACAGCTTAATGTCCCTAAGGCTTGTAATAATGGATATTTTCCAGAAATATCTCCAAAATTACTTTCTACACCCCAAACGGCAACCACTGTTTCTGCAGGAACACCATAAGCAGCCGCAACACGGTTAAGAACATCCCGATGCTGGCTCAGCATTTGACGCCCTTTTTCAACACGTTCTTCATCGACTAAACCTGAAAGATAGTCCCAAATCGGAGTAGAAAACTCTGGTTGATAGTCTAATTTACTAATGACGGAATAATCAGGCGTTAAATTTTGTGTATAACGATCATAGGTTGAACCGCTTACACCAGAGCTCACAGCTTGTGAACGTAAATTTGCAATACAGCTTTGAAAATTAGAATTAGGTGTATAAGTTGTATCTTGAGTTGTTGTCACTGGTGAGCTAGACACCGCCTGACCATTAATAATTAATTCAGCATTGGCATGTGATGCCGCGAATAAAACAGATCCACAAATCAAAGTTAAATGGCGCATAATATCCACAAAAATAGTTTTAAATTTAAATTATCTGAATACCATAACAGCCTGTGAATAAAATGACAGATGTAAAAACGTAAATTTTGAATTCATTTTCCAATTTTAAATTCAAAACTCTCAACATCGTAACTTTGAATTTAAAATAAAGTTATCCACACAAGCCCCCAACATACAGTTTTAAATTCATTTATGAATTCAAATTAATTCTTATTTTTCTGCACATTTTTAAATTCAAATTGTTCTAGTTTTTATCCACAACACACCCCAAAAATTTAACAATGCGAGTTATCCACAAGATTGATTTTAAATTCAAATCTCCATCTGCTTTAAATTTAAAGTTTTAAATTCAAAATATTTAATTTTATGTCTTAGATTTTTTGTGGATAAGTCTAGAATGATACAATTGAGTTGGGCAGCATGAATGGTTTTGAATTCAAAAAATTATTGATTTTTTGAGATTTAAAATACTTCTTTTTAAAGCTCGTTGTTATTTTTATATGTCATTTTTCGATGTAAGTTGAGATCAAAATACCCAAAAAATAAAGGAATGCCATCATACAGAACATCGAAAAAGAAAAAAGCAGCCAACACCTTGACTGCTTTTTTTACACACAATAGTGAGTTTAGATGCTCATATCTTCACTTAATGACAGTGGATTTGGCAGAATTTTTGCTAAGTGACGGCATAGCGTCGTTAATTCCTTAGAATCATTTGGCATCAACGTGATATGTCCAATTTTACGACCTTCACGCTCAGTCTTGTTATAAAGATGCACATGAGCACCTTCTAATGCCAAAACCTCTTCCAATGGTGGATATTGACCAATGATATTGACCATCACCGTTGGACGTACAACTTCTGTTGAACCTAAAGGTAAACCAGCAACCGCTCGGACATGATTTTCAAATTGCGAGCATACAGCACCTTCAATTGACCAGTGCCCCGAGTTATGCACACGTGGTGCCATCTCATTGGCATATAAGCCTTTTTCAGTGACAAACAGCTCCAAAGTCAACACACCCACATAATTCAAATGATTTAAAAGGCGAGTGATATAGTCTTGTGCAACAGGTTGCAAATCTGAACTATTTGGAGCAGGAACGATCGAATGTGAAAGGATACCATTGTGATGATGATTTTCAGCCAATGGCCAAGTTTTTACATCTCCATCAATACCACGTACTGCGATAATTGAAACTTCACGAGAGAAAATAACGAAGCTTTCAGCAATTAACGAACCTGCTGGACCAAGCTCTGTCCAAGCTTGGTCAATTTGATCTTCTGAACGTAATACAAACTGACCTTTACCATCATAACCACCAGTCGCGGTTTTCAGGACAATCGGCAGTCCTAATTCAGCAACTGCAAGCTTGAGGCTATCCAGAGAATCTACCGCTTTATACGGCGCAACTGGAATCTCTAACGCATCAAACAACGCTTTTTCTGAAAGGCGATGTTGTGCAATGGCTAAAGCTTGGCGTGGTGGATGTAAGTCCTTATGTTTGGTCAATACATCTACATCAATCAATGGTGTATTTTCAAATTCCAAACTAAATACATCCGCACTTGCAATAAAGTCCTGCAAGCCATTTTCAGCTTTTGTTGAAAATACTTGCCCTAATATCGCAGATGGACAATCTGTATTGGCTTCAAGAAAAGTACATTGAATATTTAACGGTAGCGCAGCTTGCGCCATCATACGGCCGAGTTGACCACCACCAAAAATACCGATGGTTTTATTCATAACCTGTGTCCCGTTTTAAGCTTGACCCGGAATGTTTTTACTAGCCACTTTATCAGTTTGTGCCGCACGGAAATCTGCAACATTTTTTGCGATCTCTGGACGGGTTAAACCTAAAATCTGTGCTGCCATAATCGCGGCATTGGTTGCACCAGCAGGACCTATCGCCAATGTACCTACGGCAATACCAGCAGGCATCTGCACAATAGATAATAACGAATCAACACCATTTAAAATCGAAGACTTCACTGGCACACCAAGCACCGGTAGATCTGTTTTTGCTGCACACATCCCTGGTAGATGCGCTGCGCCACCTGCACCAGCAATAATCACTTGAATACCACGTTCACGTGCTGTTTCAGCATACTCAAATAAGCGATCTGGCGTACGATGCGCAGAAACAACTTCAGCTTCAAAAGGAACACCAAGCTGTTTAAGCATATTGGCAGTGTTTTCGAGAGTTGCCCAATCTGATTGAGAACCCATGATAATTCCAACTAGAGGAGCGTCTTGTACAGCGGCCGCATTCATTGCATATATTCCATAAACCAATGTAAGGAAGTTTAAATACTGGTGATCAGTGTTTAAATGAATATCAAGAAGCTCGCTATTATAGACTGATTTTTCATCTCACGAAAATTTAACAGACGTAGCAATGCAATATTTTTTAATTTAACCACCTTAAGCGCTTGAGTCGAAGGGCAATATCAGGCTTGAGTCCCTAAACAACATAAAAATAGAAAAAGCCAGTCAACTCATCAGGTCAAAAAATAATGATGTATTCCTAACTCAAACCATCATTATTTTAACTTTGTCTATTGATCTTACTGACTTCTAAAGACAAAAAATACGCATCCCAACAAGCACAATCCTGCCCACAGATAGTCCAACTTAAAAGGCTGTTTAAATAAAAAAATCATAAAAGGAACAAATACCAAGAGTGTGACCACTTCTTGGGTAATTTTCATTTGTCCCAATGACCAACCATGTTGAGCCAAAAGGCGAGTCGCAGGAATCATAAAGCTGTATTCAAGTAGGGCAATCACCCAACCAAATAAGATGGCTTGCCACAAAGGTGCTTCATGGAGGAACTTTAAATGACCATACCAAGCCAAAGTCATAAAACAATTGGAGATAATCAGCAATAAAAGCGGTAGAGATAAAGCCATTTTTAGCTCAACAATGATGTATGCCTCAATAGATTACACTGCATTTTTTTAAAAGTGAAAAACCTTCAATCTCGATCATGCTGACGCGCGTACCAATACACATGATGAGCAAAGAATCTAGATTTGGCATGAAGGGGAGAAAACTCAAGCTCACTTTGAGCTGTTTTTAAAAATTTAAGTAATACTAGACGCTTTTCTTCATCAACGATATTTCTATAAGAAGAATCATTTAAAAATATTTTTTGACCCTGATCAAGATAAAAATGAATGGAAACTTTTGAATTGAATAATAAAGGTGATTTGGTTGAATAATCATAGCTGTAAAAACCTAAAATTTCCTGTTTGGCATATTTTTGTGGCGCTTTTTGATTGAATTGAAGATACATAGACTGATCATCAAACCAAATGGTGACATCTTTAGAAAATAGTCGGATTATCCTTGTCGTTGTAGCAAAATAAAGCAAAAACGTTAAGCTTACTGGACCTAAATAAAAACCGTCACCCAACAAAGAATAATAGGCAATGCCATAAATCAACATCATTGGCAAAGCAATCAATAAACTACTGATCGAAGAATAAGGATAAACCTGATTTAAGACGAATTTTTTTGCTGTTCTTTTCCGAGATTTTGACATGTTTGGCAATAATAAAATTTATGCGAGCACCTATATTCAACTGCAAATATGCAGGATTTTATCCGCAAAAGCTATGCTTTAAAATCGTAACAAGAAAAACTATCTTTTCGCTTTAAGCCTTGCTATCGTTGCTCTCAAATCAAATGAATCGGCTACATCACAAGCACAAAGTGATGAGTCTATAAAAGCACTGGAGTTAAAACGAATGCATCTGCATATTTTGGGTATTTGCGGCACCTTTATGGGCTCATTGGCATTATTGGCACGTGATTTAGGTCATAAGGTTACGGGTTCAGATGCAAATGTTTATCCGCCGATGTCAACCCAGCTTGAAAATGCAGGTATCACCTTGATGCAAGGCTATGACCGTAGCCATTTACAGCCCCACCCAGACCTTGTGATTGTTGGTAATGCCATGAAACGTGGTATTGATGCTGTTGAATATATGTTGAATGAAGGTTTGCCCTATATTTCAGGACCACAATTTCTTGCTGACCATGTATTACAAGGTAAACATGTCTTAGGTGTTGCAGGCACACATGGTAAAACCACCACTACAACCATGTTGGCATGGGTGTTGGATCAGGCAGGATTAAATCCAGGTTTTTTAATTGGTGGTGTACCTTTAGGTTTTAGTGAAAGTGCACGTTTAGGCGGAGGAAAATACTTCTGTGTAGAAGCAGATGAATACGATTCTGCGTTCTTCGATAAACGTTCTAAATTCGTACACTATCATCCAAAAACTGCGATTTTAAATAATCTTGAATTTGACCATGCCGATATTTTCGATGATTTGGCTGCGATTCAAAAACAATTCCATCATTTAGTCCGCACCATTCCCAGCGAAGGTCGCATTATTGCACCGATCACTGAAACCAATATTGATGAAGTTTTGCAAATGGGGTGTTGGACACCAGTGGTTCGGACCTCATTAGATGCCAACGACAGTGCTGAAGTCTATGCGGAGCAACTTTCTGCGGATGGTTCACATTTTAAAGTCTTACAACACGGCGTAGTCAAAGGCGAAGTTCAATGGAATATGACAGGGCAGCATAGTGTTGCCAATGCCTTAGCAACGATTGCTGCTGCGGAGCACGTAGGTGTCGACATTGCAACGGCTTGTGAAGCCTTGTCGAATTTTGGTGGGGTGAAACGCCGTATGGAATTGCTCGATACTGTAAAAGGTATTGAGGTATACGATGATTTTGCCCATCATCCAACAGCGATTGATACAACCTTAGAAGGTGCACGCAAACGCTTAGGCGAACGCAAACTATGGGCAGTCATTGAACCTCGTTCAAATACCATGCGTATGGGTAGCCATAAAGACGGGTTGGCGCATTCTGCACGTTTGGCAGATGAAGTCATTTGGTATCAACCTGAAGGCTTGGATTGGGATTTACAGCCCGTGATTGATGCTGCCACAAATAAAGCTGTTGTGGCTCGTACCTTAGATGAGATTATCAATACCATTCGCACTGAGGCAGGCGAGGGCGATGCCGTAGTGATCATGTCGAACGGCGGTTTTGGTGGATTACACCAAAAACTAATTACTGCATTAAAAGCAAAATAAGTTTTCTAGAAATGAAAAAAACCACAAAATGTGGTTTTTTTTCGTTTAATCTGGGGTCGCTGTTTTCTGCAAAGCTTTAAAATCTTTAAGTTTGACCCATCCTTCAACCAAGTCATCTTCTATATGTTGATTTGGATCATTAAATACCACATAGACCCACGCTTGTTTTGCCCGATCTTTATACACTGAATATGCTGTAACATTATCATTTTGAATAACAAAAGTATCATTCATTTTACAAAAGTTTTTAGGCGCTGAATAAAAATATATACGATGTTTCGATTGAGCCACTAATTCCCAACGTGGGTTGATCTCTTGCTCTTTTTGATAAGCGCGTAAGTTTAATTCAAAACAACTTTCTGCATAACTTAGTATAGGGCTGATCAATAATGATAAAGCGATCAGAATTTTTTTTAACATATTGAAGTATCTAACTCAATTTTAACAGTCCAATCCAGGTAGGACATTAAATGTATGTATATCTATCTATGCTTTGACATCTGCAAAGCTTTTTTCACGTTTAAACATCACATCCACATATGAACATGTTGGCACAATTTTTAGTTGTTTTTCACGCGCAAATTCAACCAAAGTATCTAATAATTGGCGGGCGATACCCTGACCGCGTAGGGAATCATCAACCCAAGTGTGGTTGGCAATAATCTGCTGCTCGCCACTCCAAACGTAGCTAATTTCAGCAATACGTTGTCCTTGTGAATTATCTAAGAAAAACTCACCCTTATGTTGATTATCGATATGTTGGAATTGCATCTATTATTTCTCATTAATGATTTATGACACAATTCCACTTTAACAAAGCAAACTTAAGATTTCAAAACATCATGTATCGATTGATCTTTATCAAATACAGATTTTGAAAAAGGGCATAGAGGGATAATTTTCACATTTTTTGAACGTGCCATATCCACCACTTGATCCAATAACTTACGTCCCACACTTTGACCACGCAACTCATCTTCTACAAGTGTGTGATCAATAATCAACATATTTTCACCTGCCCATGTATATGCCATTTCAGCCAAATGGTGACCGTCTTCACCAATATAAAACTCACCTTTTTTTCCATCATCTTTGTGTCTAATTTCTAACATTTTATTTACTCTTTATATACATACAAACTTAAAAGTACATTCAAAATGCCATAAGTTTATTGGGTTTATCGTTAAGTTTTGTCCGACAATCCTAATTTTTATGTATCAAAACTTAAGCTTAACTTTAGGCAAAAATCAGCCTAAAATTTAGTGCTAATCTTTGAAAATATGATCATGTCCAGTTCCTCTCCCCAAACGCCCATACCCCAATCTGCCCCCAGTGAAACGCAGCAATGGGTCAGTGTAATCAGCCTTGCCTTTGCTGCTTTCATTTTTAATACCACAGAATTTGTACCCGTAGCTTTACTCAGCGATATTGGTAAAAGTTTTAGTATGCAAGCCACGGATGTCGGCATCATGATTACTCTATATGCATGGGTAGTTGCGCCGATTTCTTTGCCTATTATGCTCCTCACCAAAAATATCGAAAGACGCTTTTTGCTGATTGGCTTATTTATGGTTTTCGTCGCCAGTCATGCCTTGTCTTATTTTGCATGGAGTTTTGATGTACTGCTTGCCAGCCGAATTGGTATCGCATTTTCGCATGCGCTATTTTGGTCGATCACTGCCTCGCTAGCTGTTCGTGTCGCACCCAAAGGTAAGGAGTTTCAAGCTTTAGGTCTTTTGGCTACAGGTACAGCATTGGCGATGGTCTTAGGTATTCCTTTTGGCAGAATGGTGGGGGAATCTTATGGTTGGCGTAATACTTTTGGTTTGATCGCCATTGGCGCAGCTGTTGTCTGTTTAATTTTAGCCAAAACATTACCACGCTTACCAAGCGTTAATTCAGGCTCTTTAAGCAGCTTAAAAGTATTTCTAAAACGCCCTAGTTTGATGATGGTCTTTGCACTCACTGTGATTGTGATTACAGCACAGTTTACGGCTTATAGTTATATCGAACCTTTTGCCTTAAATGTTGCACATTTTAGCTCAACACAAACCACAACCTTATTACTCATCTATGGCGCAGCAGGCTTTTTTGGCTCCTATTTATTTGGAAAATTTGCTAAAAAATATCCCAAATTGCCGATCCCACTCAGCAGTCTGATACTGGCGATTTCTATGCTGTTATTGACCACATTAAGCATCGATTTTGTCAGTTTCAGTGTGTTGAGTTTGTTCTGGGGAATGGCAATTATTTGCTTTAGTTTAGCTCAACAAGCCAAAGCATTAAATTTAGCTTCTGATGCAACAGATGTGGCGATGGCCATTTATTCTGGACTTTACAATGTCGGCATCGGTGGTGGGGCACTACTCGGAGGTCTAGTTACTGCCAGTTATGGGCTCAATCATATTGGTGTGGTTGGCGGTATCATTGCTGTATTGGGTACGCTACTCGCTTTAGTGTTGGTACAACGTAAAGATTTTATTCAAAAAGCTTAAATTTACAAATTTTAAAGTGACATCTCGACTCAATAACTTTAATTTAATCAAAGTTATCTAGTCATTATATGATGATCAATGCAAACTTTCTTTTTCGTTAGATTATTCACCACCACACTGCATCGGCAGTGTGGTTTTTTGCATTTAAAATAAATTGTAAAACCAACCCTGCCAAATGTGCGGGGTTATTTTTTGGCTCCGTGATTAGGCACATCGTTACGGAGAAATTCATGTCAGCTCTTCAAAATAAACAAGCCTTAATTGTTGTTGATATGCAAAATGGTTTGTTTCACGCTCCACAGCCTCCATTTGAAGCTCATCAATTATTGCAAAATATCAATCAACTCATTGAATATGCTCATCTAAAGGACATTCCCGTGTTTGCAATCCGTCATGTGGGTGCTGCCAATACTGCTATGGCACCTCATAGTCCAATGACTCAATTGATTGCAGAATTAAACATTGATCATGATGTTGATCAGGTGTTGGAAAAAACTCGCCCAAATTGTTTTTTTCAAACTGATTTAGAACAACGATTGAAGTCATTGAATATAAAAGAGCTGATTGTTTGCGGTTTAAAAACTGAATTTTGCATAGATAGCACTTGTCGTGCAGCAAAAGATTTAGGATTTAAGGTGCAATTGATTTCAGATGCACACAGTACTGTAGATTCAGCCGTACTCAATGCGCAGTTGATTATTCAACACCATCATCAAACACTCAGTCAGGCTTTTGCACAGCTAAAAACCTGCGCTGAATTTTGTATATAATTTGAGCTACATAAAAATACATTCAATATTTGCACATTTCAAATAAATGTGCGACTCTCTGCGCATATAAAGAAATTTTTATTTCTTACACAGTTTATTGAACAAGGGGAGTAGCCTCCTCCAATCAGAATATCGTCATTACGCTTTGAAAAGCCGGTATCTGAGCATTTTAGTCATGTTATAAACGCTAAAATGTAGGCAAGACCTTGATCATGTTGATACAGATGTTTAATCATCTGGCAACAGGTCAAGGTTTTTTTATGCCTGATTGCCAGATTCGGAGAATTTTATGGAATCTATAGGCAATCCATGGCTGTATTTAGCGTTCTTCGCTATCGTCATTGTGATGTTACTGATTGACTTTTTAGGCTTTAAGCAAAAAGAAGGTCAAGACGTTAAAATTAAAACTGCTGCCTACTGGAGTATTGCGTGGGTCAGTGTCGCTGCTTTATTTGGTGGCGGTTTATGGCTGTATTTACAGCAAACTGCGGGTGTTGCCATAGCCAATACGAAAACCATGGAATACTTTGCAGGCTATCTCTTAGAAAAATCCTTAGCAATTGACAATGTTTTTGTTTGGTTGATGATTTTTGCTGCATTTGCAATTCCCCAAGGCTTACAGCGTAAAATTTTACTCTATGGTGTATTAGGGGCAATTATTTTACGTACTCTATTTATCTTTATTGGTGCTTGGTTCGTTCAAGAGTTCTCTTGGGTCCTCTATATCTTTGGTGCTTTCCTCGTTTATACAGGATTCAAATTCCTGAAAGGTCAAGATGAGGAAGAAACCAATATCGAAGATATGGCGATTCTAAAATGGCTACGTAAACACATGCGCATTACACCTAAACTGGAAGGCGCTAAATTCTTTGTCCGTCAAAATGGTGTACTTTGGGCAACGCCGTTATTTCTAGTATTAATTTTAGTTGAAGCATCTGATGTGATCTTTGCTGTCGATTCAATTCCAGCTATTTTTGCGGTCACCAGTGATCCCTTTATTGTACTCACGGCGAACTTAATGGCAATTTTAGGCTTGCGTGCGATGTTCTTCTTATTGTCTGGTGCTGCGTCTAAGATGCACTATTTACCTTACGGTTTAGGAATTATCTTACTGTTCATTGGTTTTAAAATGTTAATGTTGGATGTATTCCATATGCCAATTTGGATTTCTTTAGGGTTCATTGTTATTGTATTGACCATTACCGCTTGGCTGTCGATCCGCCATAACAAAAAGCATCAGGAAACCCGTTTATAAAACTAAACCAAGCCTTCCACTCGGAGGGCTTTTTTATCAGGACATCCTAAGCAAGGAATGCGTTTTAAATACCACTTGATCATGGGATGTTTTGGAATATTGAATTCATTCTTTACTGAGCTATTCCTGATCTCTAAATGGTTGATCGACAATGACCAATTTGTCCCATCTCTGCAAAAAACGCTTAGACTCGATTCGTTGTACAAAGGTGGCATAACTGACTAAACGAGCATTCCATCTTAACTTTAACTCAAATAAATCATTGAGCCCAAAAGGCGCAATCCATTCTAATTGACCAGACTGTTGTAGACGAACAGCTATTGCAGTTGAGGTTTCAACCCAAACAGATAAAGCATCAAATAATGAAGAATATTGACTAATCGCATTCCCATCATCGGTTTTGTACCATAGATGAACATAGGCTTGATTGACCACATCCCAATCATTGCTTGGGAATTTTTGTTTTAATTCTTGGCTTAAACGCCGTTCTTCACCCCCTAATTGATCTTTTAAATCATAAAAAATCACATCAATCTCGGTGTCATCAAGACAATAAACCTGATCGTGTAAATTAGACCATACCATATTGCGAATGACCCCTGCACTCAAATAGGCATCTGCATGTAGTTCTCGCAAATACTGTAACCTCATCATCAGTTGAGGGGAGCTATAAATCATCTGTTCAAGCTGTTTTGTATAGTTCATGGCTCTTTTTATTCAAAGCTATTTCGCAATCATTCAATGTCTAAATGGTTTGAATATCGATTTATTTTCAGACGATTATCCAGATAAAAAACAATTTTATAAATCACAGACTGTACATTCAACATACATCCTCATATCATACAGCGCATAAAACAATTTCTTTTTATCATGTTATAAAGCAAATAGATAAAAATACTCGATGATCTAAGGCTAATCATGCGTTCAAAAAAAATCAGTCTGGTTGTAGTCCCTCTTTTAATTACAGCATGCAGTAGCAATAACAAACCCCTTGTTCAAGATGTTTATAATAGCCAATATGACTGTTCATATGACTGGAACACTGATCTCTGTGAAGAGGAAACAGCAACAAGTTCTTCTGGTAGTCATTCTTCTGGTGGATACTATGCTGGCTCTCGCTTTATTGGTCCACAATATTATGAAGGCAATCGCAAAGTAAATTATTTAGGACGTAAAGTTGAACCCTCTACAAATCTAAGTGTTGGACAACCACAGGTTTCTCAAGTCACCAAAAGTAATAGCAAATCTTCGCCTGTGCGTGGAGGCTTTGGGCGCAGTGGGTTCTCTTTTGGTGGTTAGACATCTTATACGCAATCTTATGATTTAGAATATTATGAAAAGAAAATGCTTCCAAGCTCGTCCCAACTGGCAACAAGAACACGAAAAAATTGGTTTTGATTATTACAACTTACCTTCTCTGGATGGCTCCATTTACTGGTCTGAAGGGGTTGCTTATGAATTTACCCTAAAGCAAATTGAGCAACTTGAAGATGCCTCGAATGAATTACACCAGATGTGCATGCAAGTGGCTGGAGAAATCATTCAAAAAGGTGATTATCCTGATTATTTTCAAATTCCACAGGCTGCAATCCCACTCATTGAACATTCATGGCACAACCATGCACCCATGCTCTATGGTCGATTTGACTTTGCCTATGATGGTCGTCAAATCAAAATGCTGGAATACAATGCAGATACACCCACGGGGTTACTCGAAGCCTCAGTTGCTCAGTGGCATTGGATTGAACAAGTGGAAAATATTCCGCATCGTGATCAATTCAACAGTATTCACGAAGACCTGATTAATCGCTGGAAAACGATTTTTCCACGAGGTTCGCATATTCATTTCGCTGCTTGCCAAGAAGCCGGACGTGAAGATTGGGGAAATCTCGAATATTTAATGGATACGGCGTTTCAAGCAGGTCATCGTGTGTCCGAACTTTCGATGGAAAATATCGGATGGGATGGACAAAACTTTGTGGATTTGAATGATCAATCGATTGATCAGCTATTTAAACTGTACCCTTGGGAATGGGTCTGGGAAGAAAACTTTTCTCAATATTTAAAACCCACAACACAATGGGTGGAGCCATGTTGGAAAATGTTGCTGTCAAATAAAGCAATTTTGGTAGAACTTTGGAAAAAGTTTCCAAACCATCCTTATTTACTTGAATCCCATGCCTTCGATACCAATGTTTCATTACAAGGCAAATGGGTGAAAAAGCCTATTCTCGCCCGAGAAGGCGCAAATATCCGTGTAGTAGAAGATAATATTGATCAGGGTGCTGCTTCAGGAAGCTTCTACTTTGATGATTATGATAAATACGGTTATATTGCGCAAAAATGGGTCAATACCCCATTGTATGACGGTAAACTTCCAACACTGGGTTTATGGATGGTTGGACATACTTGTGCAGGTATGTCGATTCGAGAAGATGAATTTGACATTATTGGGAATGATGCACATTTTGCAGCCCATTATTTTATAGAGTAATTTTAAACAGACCAATATTCAGTACAACACTGTCATTATTTTGGCGATTAAACATTTAAAAAATCTCTAAATATCATATCCACTACTTAAACTAAGGGATTTATCCAGTGAGATAAATCCCTTTTATGACTCTGCTTATTGTTAAATTGTATGATCCGCAACACGTTTCATGTATTGATTTAAGCGGGTAAAAAACACAATCTGCAAAAAAATCGTAAAGGCAGAAACACACCACTCATACCACATTTCAAAAGCAGTATTTTCAAGATTAAAAAATTGATAAATGCCGAGTAGAATCAAACCAAAAGCAATTCCCGCAACAGTGGTCTGCAACAAAATAGGGAATGAGAGTGCAGTGACACGATTCATAAAATGCACGCCCTCATCACCACCGTTTGCAGCATAGCAACGTTGAATGCCAACAAACATAATGATCAGCGTCAATATGCCTTCTAAACCAATCACACGAGCATCATAATAAGGTGAAAACATACCATAGTAATAAACTGCACTGACCACTAAAGCAGCGATCAAATAATAATTCTTATAATGGCGTTTTTCTAAAGTATCTTCTGCTAGTTCATGCGCCAAAGCTTTGGTATTCCAAAAATACATAAATATTATTTTCTCTTATTTCCATCATTTGCCGACACTGTACCTATTCTTAGATTAAAGATAAAGTCACAAACTCAAATATTCGTCTAATGCTTTTGATTTTTTCACAATCTTCAACATCAATTACATTTTTGAGCACACAAGAAAATAAAACTGCTTACAGCAGCTTAAATAAATTTCAGGTACAATCAATCGAAAAAAGGATAAATTGCAGGTTTTACATGTCTTCTGTTGTGCAGAAAACGGCGATTCGCGGACGTTTTCTTGATATTCAAAATACCGTTTCCCAAGCCACTCAAATTTTAGATCAAACGCGTTATATTGAAGATGGGTTATTGATTACTGAACAAGGTAAAATTATCTGGTTTGGTGATTGGGAAGCAGGGCAGTCGCAATTAAGTAATGATATGAGCGTTGATCATTATCCTGAACAGTTGATTGTACCTGGTTTTATCGACACTCATATTCATTTTCCACAAACAGAAATGGTGGGTGCCTATGGCGAACAATTATTAGAATGGCTCAATACCTATACCTTTCCAACAGAAATTCAATTTGCAGATAAAAACTACGCAGATAAAATCGCACAGTTTTTTGTTCATGAATTACTAAAAAATGGCACAACAACAGCACTGGTTTTCTGTACAGTACATCCGCAATCTGTGGATGCTTTATTTGAAGCTGCAGAACGTCATCAAATGCGCTTAATTGCGGGTAAGGTGATGATGGATCGTCATGCACCAGAAGAGCTGACCGATACTGCTGAAAGTGCTTATATCGACTCAAAAGCACTGATTGAAAAATGGCATGGCAAAGGTCGTAATCTTTATGCCATTACGCCACGCTTTGCACCAACCTCTACACCAGAACAGTTGGCAAAAGCAGGGCAATTAAAAGCAGAATATCCTGATGTTTATGTCCATACGCATTTAAGTGAAAATAAAAACGAAATTGCTTGGGTCAAAGAATTATTTCCAGAACAACAGGGATATTTAGATGTTTATCATCATTATGGGTTAACAGGGGAGCGTTCTGTTTTCGCCCATTGTGTTCATTTAGAAGAACACGAATGGGATTGTATGCATGCAACTGATTCTGCGATCGCATTCTGTCCAACCTCCAACTTATTCTTGGGCAGTGGTTTATTTCCATTAAAAAAATCTTGGGAAAAACAAGTCAAAGTTGGTCTTGGAACTGATATTGGCGCAGGCACCGCATTTTGCCACTTACAAACACTTAACGAAGCCTACAAAGTTCAGCAACTACAAGGCGATAAACTTTCAGCCATGGAATCGCTTTATCATGCAACGCTTGGTGGTGCTAAAGCGCTGCATTTAGATGATCGATTGGGCAATTTCAATGTAGGCAAAGAAGCTGACTTTGTCGTGCTGAATTTAAAAGCAACGGCATTACAGCAACTGCGTCAAGAGCGAGCAAAAAATATTGAAGATGCATTATTCGCCTTATTCACCATGGGGGATGACCGCAATATTCAAGCCACCTATATTTATGGACAAAAAGCCTATGCACAAGTCTGAAAAAAAACCTAAATCATCACCCTCCAAGAAAAAACTTCTTTTGATAGGGGGTGTTTTTATCGTATGTGCGCTGTTGTTAAAACAAGATGCGCACTAGACATTTAGCTTCAAATTTCGGCATTTACATTTTCAAATCGTAAAAAGGATGCATCTGAACCTGATATGTTTTAAAATTATGCCATCTTTTAGGGTGTTGCTAGTCAACACCTTTTTTAATTTTAGAATTTGATGTTTAAGTTTTAGGTATTTCCCATGACTGTTGAAATGAAAGTAATGATTTCTGCTGAAGAAATTCATGCAAAAGTTCAAGAACTTGGTAAAAAAATTGATGCGCATTATGCCAGTAGTGATAAAGAATTGGTTTTAATTGGCTTATTGCGTGGTTCAGTGATTTTTATGGCAGATTTATGCCGTGCCATTACTAAAACTCACGAGCTCGATTTTATGACGGTTTCAAGCTATGGTGGCAATACAACATCCTCTCGTGATGTCAGAATCCTAAAAGATCTAGACGGAGAAATTCGTGGAAAAGACATCTTGGTGGTAGAAGATATTATTGATTCAGGCAATACCTTGAGCAAAGTTTTAGAAATATTAAGTACTCGTCAACCGAATTCAATTGAACTGTGTACTTTAGTCAGCAAACCTTCTCGCCGTGAAATCGACTTAGACGTGAAATTTCTAGGCTTTGAAGTAGAAGATAAGTTCATTGTGGGTTATGGCTTAGATTATGATCAAAAATATCGCCATATTCCATTTATTGGAGAAATTGGTCTATAAGATCATCTTCGGTAAACCCATTTTACCTAAACTGATTTAAGCGACCACGGTCGCTTTTTTTATGGCTTCCCCCAGCAACCGTCGAACAAAAATGCAACAACTTGTAGCAAATCCAACCTTTTACTTCCTGTAAAAATATTTGAATATTAAATTAATTCGATGCAGTAACTCACGACAAAATAAAGAAAAAGGAGAAAGATTATGATGTCATTGATTAGTGCAATTGTGATTGGTTTTATTGCAGGTCTTATTGCTCGAGCAATCCATCCTGGTGATGATAAAGCAGGTTTTATTGTAACCACAGCGCTGGGGATCGTAGGTTCATTGGTTGCAACCTACGGCGGTCAATTATTAGGACTTTACCCTAAAGGTGCATCTGCCGGTTTTATTGCCTCTGTGGTGGGTGCAATTATCGTGTTATTTATTTACAACATGATTGCCAAACGAAGTTAAAATTTTGCATTTAGAAAAGCACCCATTCAGGGTGCTTTTTTTCTAAGTGCTTATGAAATTATCGTTTTATAATCCAAATTTGTTCCATAACTTCTCAATTTCTTCAGCAGGGTAGGCACCCATTGCTTTATAGCCATTTGAGAAAATAATTGCTGGTGTACCGTGTAGCGCTAATTTTTTACCTAATTCTAAATTACGCTCAATCGGTGTTGGACAATTTGCTGGTGCAGTGGGTTTTACCCCATTTTGAATCAAATTTTTCCATGCATATTCACGATTTGCCGAACACCAAACTTGCTTAGAAGGTAAAATAGATTGAGCCTTGATCGGGTAGATAAATGTATAAATCGTAACATCATTGAGCTTGGCTAGATTCCCTTCAAGCGCTTTGCAATATGGGCAATTTGGGTCAGAAAAGATGGCTAGCTGGCGCTTTCCATTCCCCCGTACTGTTTTTACTGCATCATTGAAAGGAAGACTTTTAAAATCAACTGTGTTTTTTTGAACAACCAGATCTTTGGTTAAATTATGTTGATCTTTTAAACGAATCATAGAACCAATAAAAATGTGTTGAGCATCTTCATCGACATATACAATTTGATTATCTAGCGTGCCACTATATAGTCCCTGCATTTCAGTCGGTCGTAATTGATCAATTTTGACATTGGGATAGTTCTGGCTAAGTTTTGCTTTCACTGTTTCAATACTGGCAAAGCTACTTCCACAAAAAACAAAACTTAAACTTAGTGCAATCAAGTGCTTTAACATAGATCAAAAAATCAGAATAGATATGGTGGATTATTAAAACACAATAGATTTATATACGTGTTTGAAAACTGTGATTCAACAAAATAAAACCATCTTAAAGTCGCTCAAACTCAGCTTTTGTGATCTCATCAACAAAACAAAAGCCTAACGTCTAAGCCGTTTCACGTGAAACAAAATTAAACATCGCAGTTTGATTAATTTCAACAGAAATATGAACCAACTCTTCATGAATTGATAAAGCTTGGCGAATCTGGTCCGCATTGATGGTTGGATCTTTAGACTCTAATGCCAAAATCACTGAAAACTTAGCTTTACCCACCTTCCAAACATGCAGATCGGTAATTTTTGCTTCAACATGAAAAGCAGCAATCACTTCACGGATTTCATCCACCACAGCATGATCCATTTCTGCATCAAGTAAGGTTTTTCCTGTTGCTTTGATGAGGCCAAAGGACCAACGCCCGACTAAAAGTGCGCCCACAATACCCAAAGTCGCATCCAAGAAATCCCAACCAAAATATTTACCAGCAAAAAGTGCGATAATTGCCAAAACGGAGGTCAATGCATCTGCAACAACATGCAGAAAAGCCGCTTTTTGATTTAAATCATGTCCATGATGTTCATCATGATCATGTGAATGATGGTGATGGTGATGGTGATGGTGATGGTGATGGTGATCATGCAGTAACCATGCACAGATTAAATTGACCAATAAACCTAAAATAGCAATTAGAATTGCTTCATTATAATGAATCTGAACAGGATGAAATAAACGTTCAATCGATTGAAAAGCCATAAATAAAGCCACAACCATCAGTAAAATTGCACTACTATAACCTGCTAAAATCTCTATTTTCCATGTACCAAAACTAAAACGAAAATCCTGCGCATAATGGCGCGCGGCTCGATAAGCAGCATAAGCCAAACCGAGCGCCAGCATATGTGAACTCATATGCCAACCATCAGCAAGTAATGCCATCGAATTAAAAATCCAGCCTCCCAGAATTTCAAACAGCATCATCAAACCTGTCAAAATGGTTGCCCATAAAATTTTCTTTTGTGCCAATGGATTACCTTCATCAAACTGATGAGTGTGTTCACGTTGTATAGTTTTAAATTGCATGTGGGCATAATCCTATATACTCCCCATGAGTATATTATTTTATTTTTAAATATACTATAAGGGAGTATATTTTTAGCGGATCAGTTTATGAGTCATGTCCATCAAGATAAAAAAGTCCTTAACCGTGTCAAACGTTTAAAAGGACAGCTGAATGCCATTGAAGAGGCATTGAATGATCAAAGTACTTCATGTATTTCGGTTCTCCAACAAGTCGCAGCAGTGAAAGGAGCCGTCAATGGTTTAATGAATGAATTAATTGAGCAACATCTCACTGAACATGTGATTCAAGACCCTGAAGCTGTTGATGCAAATGAGTTACAAGAATTTTTAAAATTGCTTAAACGTTATTCATAAAATAAGCTCAATACAGGTGATTAGATAAAGTCTTAAAGTTTTAATTGACCCCCTACTGATTAAGTTCTAAGCTTTTCGGTATATACGATTTCTTCGTTGCCGATCTTAATACTTATCTTCGGCATTTATCCGCAAGATTATTTGCACTTTAAGTCCTAGATCTATGAATCAGCAATCATGGCGTCCATTTCTCATGGTCAGTCTTGCCTTATGTATTGGCACCATCGGTACTGCACTTGCGAGTCCGTTATATCCAATCTATCAACAGCTTTGGCACCTGCTCCCGAGCCAAATCACTTATATCTTTGTTGCATATATGTTTGGTTGTTTAACTACCTTGCTGTTTTTAGGGCGTATGAGCAATAGCTTTGGCTTTATTCGTACCTTACAGATCGGCTTATTATTCGCTATTATTGGTCTGAGCCTCTCAGTTTTTGCCTCGAATAGTTATTATCTGGGTTTAGGTCGTTTCATTATCGGAATCGCATCTGGCTTAATCAGCACCTCGGCAATGCTAGGATTAATCTATACTATCCCAGATTCACACAAACAAAGTGCAGCACAATTAAGTTCAATTATTACCGTGATTGGTTTTGGGTTGGGACCTTTTATTGGCGGTGCAATTGCTCAATTTTCAGATCAACCACTAATCACACCTTATTTACCTGTCATTGTCGCAGCGCTACTGAGTTTATTCAGTTTATTTCGCATTAAAACTGTTCAATTTGAAAAACAATCTTTTTCCATTGCACCTCATTTACAATTACCAGAGACACAATATAAAGGCTTATTTTACATCACCAGTTTTAGTGCGTTTTGTGCTTTCGGATCATTCAGTTTATTTGCCTCTTTAGCGCCCTCGTTTATACGTGATGTTATTCCGTGGCATGGTCCTTTGGTCAGTGGTGCAACCATTGCCAGTATTTTAATGGTTTCCGCGATTGCTCAATTCGCTGCCAAATCAATGAATATGCACAAAGCCCTAAATATAGGACTGATTTTATTAATCAGTAGTTATTTGATTTTGTCTGTCTGTATGCTGATGCATTGGAGTTTTTTATTCTTTATCAGTGTGATTTTGGTTGGCATGGGACATGGGCTCAGTTTATTGAGTGCTTTTGCATTGATTCATCAAATGACCCAAATCGAAAATCGTGCCGCTGTGGTTTCAACATATTTGTTTATTGCTTATTTTGGTACGATTGTGCCAATTATTTCCGCAGGATACTTATCCGATCATTTTGGTTTAATGATCGGTGTTTTAGGCTTTTGTGCAGGAGTCGGCACATTATGCTGTTACTTATTGATTCAACATTTAAAAAACAAATACCGCTTAAAAATAGGTGCTTAGCACCTATTTTTAAATCAGTTATGGAACAATATCTATTTTAACCACTTCAATATCTGTTGGTTTGTAGCGATGCGTGTCGACTTCACCCACGATTTTTACTTTGGTGCCAGGCTTTAATTTTTTTAAATCAATCAGATCATCATCCACTTCGATTCCAATGGTTCCTGTACTGTCTTTTAATTCATAATGTTCATGCTTAATTTGACGCACAATCGAACCGGTTAAAGTTACCGCAGTTTCGTCACTGGCACGTAATGCTTGTTCAATGGTGATATTATTTTTCGCTGCTTCTTGAATAATCACATGATCTGCCTTACCCGCCCAGACATTTGAAGTGATCACGAATACTGCGAGGGAAAGCAATAAAGGAGACTTTTTCATAATACACCCTTTTGAATATGTTATTGATCTTACAGTAAACAATTCAAACTCAGATGTAAAATCAGCTTACAAAAGCACAACTTTTCATCAAAAAAGCTGACACTTGGTCAGCGTTCATGTTCACTATTTTAAGCTTATTTACCAATACAGAACGATCCAAAGATAACTCCCAAGAGATCATCAGCACTAAAATCACCTGTGATTTCACCCAAAGCGTTTTGGGCAAGTCGTAGTGATTCCGCAACCAACTCTCCTGCATGATAAACCACAAGTTGCTCATGTGCCTCTGCCAAATAGCGCTGTGTGCGCTTCATTGCGTCTAAATGGCGTGTTCGAGCAATAAAGGTATCTTCCTCAGGCTGAAAGCCTGCATGCGCTGTAATCGCATCTATGAGTACTTGCACGCCCACATCCTGTTTGGCTGAAACGGTGATATGGCGAAAACCTTGCAAATCATTTAATTCAGCAGATTGATCAGTGAGATCACACTTATTTCCAATCAGTATTAAACGCTTGTAATCTAAGTGGTTTTCAAAGTAATTTTGTGCAAGTTCTAAAGGATTTTCACCTTGGCTCAAGTCATAAACCAAGAGCAATAAATCGGCTTGCTCAATCTCTTTAATTGCACGACGAATGCCTTCTTTCTCGACCACATCGCCTGTTTCACGTAAACCTGCAGTGTCGGTTAAAGTGATCGGTAAGCCATTTAAACTAATTTTCTCATGCAACACATCACGTGTAGTTCCAGCAATATCCGTCACAATAGCACGATCATTACCCGCCAAGGCATTAAGCAATGAAGATTTACCTGCATTAGGTTTCCCAGCAATCACCACTTGCAGACCTTCACGTAGTAATTGACCTTGACGAGCCGATTGTTGTACCGCAGCAACCGAAGTTTGAACCTCTTCTAACAAACTCAGTATTTTCCCATCCGCCAAAAAGTCAATTTCTTCCTCTGGAAAATCAATTGCAGCTTCAACATGCAAGCGTAGATGGATCAGTTTCTCCAACACGGTATTTACCTTATTGGAAAATACACCTTGTAGGGAACGTACCGCAGAACGCGCTGCAGCTTGTGAGGTTGCATCAATCAAGTCAGCAATCGCTTCAGCTTGTACCAAATCCATTTTGCCATTTTCAAAGGCTCGCATGGAAAACTCACCAGCTTTGGCTGCAGTGGCACCAAGCTCCAATAAACGTGTCAGTAGCGCATTTTGAATCACTGGTCCGCCATGTCCCTGTAACTCAACCACATCTTCACCTGTAAAGGAATTTGGATTGGGAAAACAAATGGCTAAGCCTTCATCTAAGACTTCACCTTGATCGTCAAAAAATTGACGAAAACCAGCAAAACGTGCTTTGGGAAGATCTTTTTGTGTCAAAGCTTGCGCAATACTGTAAGCCTTTGGTCCAGAAAGACGAATCACACCTACACCACCACGTCCTGGTGGCGTCGCAATTGCGGCAATTGTGGTTTGGTTTACAGTGTTCGTCATCTAAATTTACTCAAACTTTGACAATAAAAAATCCGCCTAAGATTACCATCTTAAGCGGATTTTTTCAGCTATTGCTTAATCGTTAAAGATTAAACAACTTCATTTTCAACTTTGGCTTTTGCAACATTTTTATTGATAAACCACTGTTGCAGAATCGTGATCGAGTTGTTCACAATCCAATATAAAACCAAGCCAGCAGGGAAGAACAGCATAAATACTGTAAACATGATTGGCATGATTTTGAAAACTTTCGCCTGCATAGGGTCAGTCGGTTGTGGGTTCAATGATTGTTGAACAAACATCGTAACACCCATAATCAATGGAAGGATAAACCAAGGATCCATTGCAGACAAATCTTGAATCCACAGCATCCACGGTGCATGGCGAAGTTCTACAGACTCCATCAATACCCAATACAATGCTAAGAATATTGGCATTTGTAAAAGTAATGGTAAACAACCCGCCAATGGATTGACTTGTTCGCGTTTGTAAAGTGCCATCATTTCTTGAGAGAAACGCATACGGTCTTCACCAAACTCTTCTTTCATGCGTTGCATTTCTGGTGCAATCACACGCATTTTCGCCATAGAACGATAGCTCTTAGACGACAACGGCCAAAGAATAAGTTTAACTAATACAGTCAATAGAATGATTGACCAACCCCAGTTACCCACAAGGTTATGGAAGAACTGTAAACCTGCAAATAATAATTTGGCAATTGGCCATAACCAACCATAGTCTACAGTTTGGTTTAAACCTACCGCTAAATCTTTCAATTCAGACTGGATTTTTGGACCAGAGTAGAAAGTTGCATCAATGCTCATGGCTTTACCCGCTGGAACATTAATGGTTGGTGAAGTAAATCCAATGATGTTCATACCATCAGCAGATTTACGTGATTCCAATTTTGCCGTGTATTGCTGACCACCAAAGTGACCTGGCATCCAAGCACTTACGAAATAATGCTGAACGATCGCAACCCAGCCACCTTTTGCTTCAGTGTTGAGTTTTTCATCGGTAAAATTCGCAAATTTTAGCTTGTTATAATGCTCATCTGGTGTACCCCAAGCGCCACCCAAATAGGTTCCAAGTGTGAAAATACCTTGAGAGGTTTTTCCTGGATCATCTGAGTTATCACGCTTAATTTGACCAAACATTTGTCCTTGCCAATTTTGCGTACTACGGTTTACAACCTGATAGCTGACATCAATTGGGTATTGACCTTGTTTGAAACTAAACGTTTTGATGATTTCAACACCATCCGCTGTTTTAAATACCATCGGAACAGTTAAGACTTGAGAAGATTTACCTTCTTTGTCTTGTGCGGTTTTAGCATCAGCAAGGGTATAAGCACTTTTTTCAAACGCATAGCTTGGACGATCTGGTTTACTGTCTGGACCGTTCAATCCAATTAAACCAGATTGCGCAACATAGGTACGTTTTGCATCACTTTCAAGCATAACAAAAGGCTGATCACTGTCTTTGCTCTTGTCATGATTCAGTAATTCAATACGAACAATATCACCACCTTTTGGACTAATCCAAAGATGATAAAGATCAGTTTGTACTGAAATCAATTGTTGATTTGCTGTGGCTGGCGCAGCTGTATTTTGTTGTGCAGCAGCTATATTTGCTTGTGGAACATCGCTAGAAGCCGCAGTTGCTTGACCTTTTGGCAAATCGGCAGAGACATCATGCGCGACAACAGCCTGCGGAGTCGCAGCTTTTGTTGCATCATGACCATAGTCTTTTTGCCAAGCCAAAATGAGCAAATATGCGGTGACTAACATGGCCCCAAGGATTGCAAACCTGGCCCATTGTTGCATATCTATTACCCCAAGTGGTTAGAGTGATTTTGGTTCAATAAACGTTCACGCAAGGGTACAGGAACATGAAGCGTTTGAGAATCTATTTGCTGAAACGAAATAAAACGAATTGTTTTTTTTGGCACGGGATCATAACCATACCCGCCCCAAGGATGACAACGGCACACGCGTTTTGCAGCTAACCAGCTGCCTTTCATTGCGCCGTGCGTATGGATTGCTTCTAACGAATATTGAGAACAAGTCGGAATATAACGACAACGAGGTCCAATGAGAGGACTAATCGCAATTTGATAGAAACGAATCAACCAATGCAATAAACGAATCATTGGTTTCCTCTATTTTTGAGGGGAAGATTGAGCTATTTTATGGTGCTTTTTAACGATGCGTTGCAATTTTAACCAAGCAAATTGTAACTGCTGAAAAAGTTCAGCATTGGGTACGGCTTCTATGCCGACTTTAGGCATCACCACAATATCCAACAGATCAATATTTTGCTGGTTTAAGCGAAAACTTTCACGCGTTAAACGTTTTATTCGATTTCTTTCGTGCGCACGGCGCACTTTTTTCTTAGCAACAACGATACCCAAACGGCTTTTAGGCTGTTCGGTCACTTTTGCTAAGAATATAAAATGGGGTTGATGCACTTTAAAAAGCGCACCATCAAATACACCTTTGTAATCTGCAGCGCAGTGGATTCTCACCGCTGGGCTGAAACTATAAAGAGACATAACACCCAAGTCGTGTATTAACTGTTTAACGAATTAAACAGTTAAGCTGTGACGACCTTTTGCACGACGGCGAGCTAATACTTGACGACCAGCCTTAGTAGCCATACGAGCACGGAAACCATGAACGCGCTTACGCTTTAATTCAGATGGTTGGAATGTACGTTTCATATCGAAACTCCAAAATTGATCTTTCTAAAGGTTCGCGATTGTATTGTGCATTCTTTATGCTGTCAATGAATATACACATATCTCTTCTATATTCGATCATATTTGTTGCATTTTTACCCACATGAAATTTTAACTGTCTTTTGAGCTATAAAATCAACAAAAAAAGTATTCACAACATAACTTATTATTTTATAGTATAAATAAGAGTTACCAACAGATATATCCTCAAAGTTATCCATAACCTCATCTAGATTTAAATTCGTTCCCATGTTTTTAAATTTAAAAACCTGCTAATTTTGAATTTAAATTCATAACTTGGAGGTTATCCACAAAAAACTCGGTTCTTATAAATAAATTCAAATTTAAAATTTAAATTTATTATTATTAGTGTCGGTTATTTCTGTGGAAAACAGCTTTTTTACATTAAATAATAAAGATTTAAGCTGTGGGTATCTGTGTTTTTATTAATTTGATGGATTGTGGATAAGTTTATGTGATAATTTATCCACAGCATGTGGAAAACCTTATCCACAAGTGCTTTGAATTTAAATTTATTTACAGAAAGTTGCTTTTTTGAGCGAATTTACTTGAATTGTTCATGACAGATGTGGATAACTTGGTTAGAATGGCGACCCCTTTATCTATAGGGTAGGGGGAATGTTGTGTTTTTTGAATTTAAAATGGAATAGAGGGGTTTCACATGCTTTGGACGGACTGCTTAACTCGCTTGCGACAAGAGCTCTCTGATAATGTCTTTGCCATGTGGATTCGTCCGTTGGTTGCAGAAGAAGTCGAAGATACTTTAAAACTGTATGCACCTAATCCATATTGGACACGCTACATTCAAGAGCATCATTTAGAATTGATTTCAATCTTGGCAGAGCAATTATCTGAAGGTCGTATACGTAAAGTTGAAATTTTGGTTGATTCACGTCCAGGTGCAATCCTCTCTGCTGCTGAACAACCAGCAACGACTACTGCTGCTTTAGAACAACATACCAGCCCAACTATAGCATCGCCAAAAGTAAAAAAAGACAAAGAGCAAGACGTTGTTTCTGCAAAAAATGTGAAAAAGAGACAACTTAACCCATTGTTTAATTTTGCTTTATTTGTAGAGGGGCGTTCCAACCAAATGGCGGCAGAAACTTGTCGTAAAGTTTTGACTCAATTGGGTGAATCTCAGCATAATCCGCTGTTTCTTTATGGTCCAACAGGTCTCGGTAAAACACATTTAATGCAAGCGGTTGGAAATGCTTTATTACAGGCAAAACCAAATGCGCGCGTGATGTATATGACTGCTGAAAGTTTTGTCCAAGATTTTGTCAGCTCTTTGCAAAAAGGCAAGGTTGAGGAATTTAAAAAGAATTGTCGTTCTTTAGATTTATTATTGGTCGATGATATTCATCTATTGGCGGGTAAAGAAGCCAGTTTGGTTGAATTTTTCTATACATTCAATGCTTTATTAGATGAGTCTAAACAAATTATCTTAACTTCGGATCGCTATCCAAAAGAGTTAACAGAACTTGATCCACGTCTAGTCTCACGCTTTTCTTGGGGGTTGTCTGTTGGTGTAGAACCGCCTGATATCGAAACTCGAATCGAAATTTTACTGAAAAAAGCTGAAAGTAGTGGGATTGATCTCCCGCGAAATTGCGCATTGTTTATTGCTCAACAAGTGGTTGCCAATGTTCGTGAGCTTGAAGGCGCATTGAATAAAGTCGTCGCAATATCCCGTTTTAAAGGTGCTGCGATTGATTTGGAAGTGGTGCGTGAATCACTGAAAGACGTTTTGGCCATTCGTGCGCGGACGATCAGTACAGAAAATATTCAACGCGTGGTGAGTGAGTATTTCCGCATTCCATTGAAAGAATTAGTGGGTCCGAAAAGAACCCGTATTTATGCTCGACCGCGCCAATTGGCTATGGGCTTGGCTCGTGAATTAACTGGGGATAGCTTCCCGGAAATTGGTATGGCATTTGGTGGTCGCGATCATAGTACGGTCATGCATGCTTGTGAAAAAGTGCAGAGCTTACGTGATGAAGACCCAATTTTTAATGAGGATTATAAAAACCTCATGCGTCTGTTACAAAGCTAAAATTTGTACAAATTATACGCTTGCAATGCGGCATAAACTGCCGCATAGTACGTCATTAAAAAAATTTATTATCTGTCTTTTCTGTCAAATTTAGTTAGAGGATTTCCACCGTGCGTTTGAAAATCGCGAAAGAGAGCTTACTCAATGTTTTATCCCATGTGGTTGGAGCTGTTGAACGTCGCCATACTTTGAATATTCTTTCAAACGTGAAAATTCAAGCTACAAATCAAGCGCTTACCATTACTGGTTCAGACTTGGAAGTCGAGTTGGTTGCCAGCACAACCTTAGCGGATGGTGCATGTTTACAAGCTGGGGAAACAACTGTTCCTGCGCGTAAATTGGTGGATATCTGCAAATCCTTACCATCGGCAGCATTGATTGATTTACAGATTACTGAAGACCAGCGTTGTATTTTAAAATCAGGAAATAGCCGCTTTGTTTTGGGAACTTTGCCAGCAGAAGATTATCCATTATTGACCAATGAGCATAGTCAAGGCACACAAGTTCAAGTGACTGAACGTGAATTAAAGCGTTTATTTGAAAAAACCTCTTTTGCCATGGCTGTGCAAGATGTGCGTTTTTATCTGACTGGAACTTTATTGGAAATTGATGAAAATCAATTACGTGCTGTGACGACTGATGGACACCGTTTGGCACTGTGCGAAACCTTAGCATCATCAACTGCAACCCAGTTGGTACAAGCGATTGTTCCACGTAAAGCGGTAGGGGAACTACAACGCCTTCTCAGCATCGAAGATGAACAATTGACCTTGTTGATTGGTCGCGAACTGTTGAATGTGACCATTCAAACACCAAGCCGTGATAAAGAGCAAGGTGACATTACTGTACGTTTCACGACAAAATTAATCGATGGTAAGTTCCCAGACTATCGTCGTGTGATTCCGCGTGGTGGCGATAAAGTGGTTCATATCCCGCATGATGTGTTCAAGCAATCATTACAACGTGTTGCGATTTTAAGTAATGAGAAATTACGTGGTGTGTTTTTGAATTTTAATGCAGATTCTTTGCAATTGCGTGCAAACAACCCTGAACAAGATGAGGCGATTGAGGATCTAGCCATTCAATACGCCAATGCACCTATGGAAATGTCATTTAATGCGCAATATATTTTAGATGTATTGAGTGTTTTAGATGGTGATGATGTTGCGATGACCATGTCTGAAGCAAATCAGTCGGTATTGGTTCAAGATCCAACCCAATCCAATCAAACCTATGTTGTCATGCCAATGCGTGTTTAATTGATTTATTTTTTAAATCATTTGTTATGCATATTACGCGTTTAAATATACAACGTGTTCGAAATCTTAAGACGGTTGCTCTCCAAGAGTTGCAACCGTTTAATGTTTTTTATGGACAAAATGGATCTGGAAAAACCTCGATTTTAGAAGCCATTCATCTATTGGCAACTGGACGTTCCTTTCGAACTCATATTCCTAAAAATTACATTCAAAACAATCAAGCTGATGCGATTGTCTTTGCGCAATCTATGACTGAAAAAATCGGTATGCAGAAACTACAGAGTGGTGAGCAACTGATTAAAGTCAATGGCGATACTGTGGCAACACAAGGGCAACTTGCCAAAATTCTACCTTTGCAACTGATTGATCCTTTAAGTACCGATATCATTGACCATGGCGCAAAGCCACGGCGACAATTGCTTGATTGGTTGATGTTTCACGTGGAACCAGATTTTTATCATGCATGGCAATATTATTCGCGAGCTTTGAAACAACGCAATACGTTGCTGAAATCGCAACGCAACCTGTCTTTGCAAGATTTGGAACCGTGGAACAAAATGCTCAGTGATTATGGTGAAATGTTGCATTCTCAGCGCGTCGAAATAGTCGATCGTTGGAAACAATATTTACAAGAAGATTTGGCGCAATTACTTCCTGATTTAAGCATTGATATGGAGTATAACGCAGGGTTCCATGTGGAACATGGCTTAGCCAATGACCTCATTCAATATCATCAAAAAGATGTTGATCGTCGCTATACTGAATACGGTCCGCACCGTGCTGACATCCGACTGAAAACCCCAATGGGGGATGCTGATGTGGTACTGTCCAGAGGGCAAAAAAAGTTACTAATAATGGCGTTAAAACTCTCACAAATTGCCATGTTACATGCCTGTAATAAGGAAACTGTGGTATTATTAGATGATGTAACAGCAGAATTAGATTTAAGTGCACAACAACGTTTAATTGAGCGATTGAGCCAACTTGGTAGTCAAGTTTTTATTACCACACTAGACCATGAATCAGTAAAAAAACATTTGCATGATTTGTCTATTTCCTACCAGTTATTTCAGGTGGATCAAGGTCAGGTAAGTGTTGTTGCAACATGATTTTAGATTTTAACCAATTTTGGAAAGACCTATTTTTCACTAGGGAGAAACCATGAGTTCAGAAGATCAAATCGCTTCTCAGACAGAACAAACCAATGAAAAGGCTTATGATTCCTCTAGTATCAAAGTATTACGTGGTCTAGATGCAGTTCGTAAACGTCCAGGTATGTATATTGGTGATACTGATGATGGTTCAGGTTTACACCATATGGTTTTCGAAGTCGTCGATAATGCGATTGATGAAGCCTTAGCAGGTCACTGTGATGAAATTTTAGTGACGATTCATGAAGATGAATCTGTCAGTGTTGCAGATAATGGGCGTGGTATTCCTACTGATATTCATCCAGAGGAAGGTGTTTCTGCGGCAGAAGTAATTCTGACCATTCTACACGCTGGCGGTAAGTTTGATGATAACAGCTATAAAGTATCAGGTGGTTTGCATGGTGTAGGTGTTTCGGTCGTAAATGCACTATCGAGCAAACTTGAATTAACGATCCACCGTGCTGGGCATATTCACCAACAAGAATACAAACATGGTGATCCTGTATATCCCTTGAAAGTGATCGGTGATATTGAAACAACAGGAACCACTGTGCGTTTCTGGCCAAGTGCAGAAACCTTCAGTCAAACGATTTTTAATGTGGATATTTTGGCACGTCGTTTACGTGAGCTGTCATTCTTAAATGCTGGTGTACGTATTGTTCTTCGTGACGAACGTGTCGCTTTAGAGCATATCTTCGATTTTGAAGGTGGTTTATCTGAATTTGTAAAATACATCAATCAAGGTAAAACGCATCTGAATGAAATCTTCCATTTTACTACGCAAGCTGAAAATGGAATTGGTGTTGAAGTCGCATTACAGTGGAACGATACTTATCAGGAAAATGTACGTTGTTTCACCAATAACATTCCACAAAAAGATGGTGGAACGCATTTGGCTGGTTTCCGTGCAGCATTAACACGTGGCTTAAACAGCTACATGGAAAATGAAAACTTACTCAAAAAAGAGAAAGTTGCCGTAACTGGTGATGATGCGCGTGAAGGCTTAACAGCAATCGTTTCAGTGAAAGTGCCTGACCCTAAGTTTTCATCACAAACCAAGGAAAAATTGGTATCAAGTGAAGTAAAACCTGCGGTAGAACAGGCAATGAACAAGGCTTTCTCTGAATACTTGTTGGAGAATCCTCAAGCAGCCAAATCGATTGCAGGAAAAATTATTGATGCTGCACGTGCGCGTGATGCGGCGCGTAAAGCACGTGAAATGACGCGTCGTAAAAGTGCGCTTGATATTGCGGGTTTACCAGGTAAATTGGCAGATTGCCAAGAAAAAGATCCAGCACTTTCTGAATTATACTTGGTCGAGGGTGACTCTGCGGGCGGTTCTGCAAAGCAGGGACGTAATCGTAAGATGCAAGCCATTCTTCCATTAAAGGGTAAAATTCTCAATGTCGAGCGTGCTCGATTCGACAAGATGATTTCATCTCAAGAAGTGGGAACGCTGATTACTGCACTAGGATGTGGTATTGGGCGTGAAGAATATAATCCAGACAAATTACGCTATCATAAAATCATTATCATGACCGATGCGGACGTGGATGGTTCACATATTCGTACCTTGCTGCTGACTTTCTTCTTCCGTCAAATGCCTGAGCTTGTAGAACGTGGTTATATCTACATTGCGCAGCCTCCATTGTATAAGTTGAAGAAAGGTAAACAAGAGCAATACATCAAAGATGATGAAGCGCTTGAAACTTATCTGATTTCCAATGCAATTGATGAGTTAGAGTTGCACGTAAGTGCAGATGCACCTGCTATTCGTGGTGTGGCACTGGAAAAAGTGATCTCAGATTATCAAACTTCACAAAAAAGCTTGAATCGTTTAACGCTACGTTATCCAGCAACTTTGCTGGATGGTTTGTTAAGTTTAGATGCTTATAAACTTGATCAAAATCATGATCAAAATTATGTACAGCAATGGGCGGAAAAGCTTCAATCTGCTATTGGTGCAGCTCAACCAAGCCTTCGTCCTGAGTTGAGTCTAGAGGCATTCGATAAAGACAATGCTGACGGAACTAAAACGACAGTTTATTTCCCACGTATTACCGTATATGTGCATAACTTACCGCATAGCTATTTATTAGATGCAGGTTTATTGGCATCGAGTGAATATAAACGTTTATTGCAAAATTCTAAGAGCTGGTTCAGTTTGTTGGAAGATGGCGCTTATTTGCAAAAAGGTGAGCGTAAAATCAACGTTTCAACCTTCCACCAAGTGTGGCAACACATCTTAAGTGACTCTCGTCGTGGCATGATGATCCAACGCTATAAAGGTTTGGGTGAAATGAATGCGGAGCAGCTTTGGGAAACCACAATGGATCCCGAAAACCGTAATATGCTTCAAGTGACGATTGATGATGCAATTGAAGCAGATCGTATGTTTGCGTGTTTGATGGGTGATGACGTAGAACCACGTCGTGCTTTCATTGAAGAAAATGCACTCAATGCTGATATTGATGCTTAATTGAAGAAATGCAGTGCAAAAAAAGGGAATAAACTTTGGTTTGTTCCCTTTTTTTGTGATTAATAATTTAAATATATGATTCTAAATTTAAAAAGAGAGCAATAAAAAACCAGTTTATGGAAACTGGTTTTTTATTGCAAATGTTGAAATACTCAATTGTATTATTCACCGCCAAGGGTACATTCAAAGTTGGCTTTATCTACTGAACAGCGTGCTTTTTTCAGTACTGACATCATACCTGCATCATAAATACCTTGCTTAGTCAGTTCTAAACGACCGTCACGCATTAACTTTTGATATTTAAGTTTATCTTCAGCCGTTAAATTCATCTTGTATTTTGCTGGAATGGTTGCTTCTAAACGGTTAATCATTGCGAAGCTTTTTGGCAAGTTTTTCACAAAATAATCGCGAGATTTTTGACCAAAACCAGCTGGGAATTTCTCTGGGCGAATAACAAAGTCAGCAGTTACTTGTAGAACTGGGAAGTTAAACATCGCCCCATTTGCACCTAAACCTTTTTGAATTTCAAGTGGTTTATAAGCATATGCAGGCGCACCAACCATATCAACTTGACCATTGTTGAATTTAGCAACAAAGTTAGTGATATCTGATGGTACTGCTTGTGCACCTACGCGCTGTACCAAGATTTTTTGTGCATTATCATAGCTCAATACCGCAAACTTTTTACCAGCAGCTTTTTCGATTGAGTTGATGTTTTTATCACGTACGAAAATAAATGCTGAACCTAATGGTGCGATCCCTGCAACTTCGTATTTTTTACCACCTAGGGTTGTGGTCATTTTTGCTGCATTACGTGCATCTAAAGCAAAAGTAATGGCTTTTTGTGCAATCGCATTACTTGGTACACCACCAATTGAATCGATTGAACCTACAAATTTATTATATTGACGTGCGCGCATTGCGGTCATAAACACGCCATCACATTTACCCGCTTTAAAATCGTTATCAGCAACAGCCTCATCTTGTTTAGGGATAAGATTAATATCTGCCCCCCAACTTTTTGCTGTCAATGCCCATTCTTGAGCCATCTGGAACGATTCACCAGATTTACCCAATAAGTCGAATACACAAACATCAATAGCAGCTTGAGATGCTGAGCTCACTCCAAGTAAAGAAGTAGCGGCAATAGCGAATGCAATTTTTTTCATATTTTCGTCCTGATCTATTTGTTCATCTTGAGGAACTTTCCTTAAGCGCAATATTAATCAGCTTTGTTTGAAAAAAATAGAGTATTTACTCCATTTATTTTTATTTTTTTGATAATTATTGTGAACTAGTTGGTTCATTTTATTACATATCCTTCATTTTCATAATTAAATCAAATTTTTAAGTAAGTGGTACTGCTTTTATTACAAATTGTTTGTATGTAACAAGATTGTGTAATTTTCACTATTTTTTACTCAATTTAACTTTTTTTAAAGATTAGATACACATTAAAAAAGCGACGAATAGACAAATTTTATACTTGAATTGTGACTGATTCTTGATCAAAATATTGTTGATAAGTCTGTGGGTAATTTTGGATTTCAAACGAATTTTGACTACAGAAAGTACAAACTTTAATGCTCAAATACCATAAAAATCTTAAAAAATGGACTGTGAAAATTTTTCAACAAACAGTAATTAAATCTTAGTTATCCACAATTGTTTAATCAGAAACGCTTAAATTTGAACAAGATTATCAGGAAAACACTCTATTTCTTAATTTTGTAGTAATTCTAATATGTTCCACGCTTGTTTTTTAAATTATAAATAAAAGTTATGTATCTTTTTGAGAGATTTTAGAGGCTTTGACTTAAAAAATTATTCCAAAATGGACTGGGTATTTTGCATATTAAAAATTGATCAGATCTGATCAGAAGCATCAGTTATGTTAAATGTGCATCAAGAACACATTAAAAATGGCTTTGATCGTTGAAAATCAAAAAAAGAATTGTCGTGGGAATAAAAAGGAATGAGATTGGGCGATGTTGCAGTGAACCATGAAGGATTTCATCAAAGATTTATTGCATGATTAAAATTTTATTTTAAGTTATTGATTTATTTGTGTTTTTGTAAATAAAACTAGAGGTGGATGCCTCCACCTCTAGCTGATTCAAAAAGCATTATTCGAAAGAACTTTCTAATGTTTCAAGTTCCATCATTAACTCTAGCATTTGCTCTTCAGCTTGTTCTAGCTTTGTTTTGAGTTCAGTCTGTTCATTCATTAATTTGAGTAAATCATCTTTACGATTTGCTTCATAAAGTACTGAATCTGCTAAAGATTCCTCAATTTCAACAAGTCTAGGCTGAATTTTGCCAATTTGGCTTTCAATTTTCTCTATATTCTTGCGAATCGGGCGGCTCAGTTCACGTTGGCGTGCGGCTTCTTTCCGTTGAGCTTCCTTGTCGACTTTAGAGATGCTGGTTTTTTCAACGACTTGAGACTGAATAGGGGCACTTGGTTTTTGACCATTTTTCATCATATCAATACGTGCTTGGCGTAACCATGCTGCATAATCTTGTAAATCACCGTCAAATTCTTTGCTTTCACCTGCATGAACCAAGATCAGTTCATCACATACTGACGCAATTAATTGACGTTCGTGTGAAACCAGAACCACAGCACCTTCAAAATCTTGTAGCGCCATAGTTAAAGCATGACGCATATCTAAATCTAAATGGTTGGTTGGTTCATCAAGGATGAGCACATTGGGACGTAACCAAACAATGAGTGCTAACGCTAGACGGGCACGTTCACCACCTGAGAAACTCTCACTAGGAGTGTCCATACGTTCGCCACTGAATCCAAAGCTGCCTAAAAATGAGCGTAAGGTGGCTTCGCTAATTTTCGGGTCTGCGATTCGTGCAAGTTGCAGCATTGGACTTGCATTGCCATCTAAAGCATCCATTTGATGCTGTGCAAAATATCCAATATTTAATAATTCAGAATCTTTGCGGACGCCTTGTATTAGCGCTAAATCACCTACCAGAGATTTAATCAGCGTCGATTTACCCGCACCGTTCATACCTAATAAACCGATACGGCTGGTAGGCGTGATCTGTAAATTAACATTGGTCACAATTAGTTTATCACCATAACCAATATCTGCATGTTCCAATGTAAGTAGCGGAGAACTCATTTTGCTGGGTTCTCGGAAACTAAACGTAAATGGATTATCGACATGCGCAGGTGCGAGTTCCTGCATTCGTTCCAGTTGTTTAATACGGCTTTGAGCTTGTCGTGCTTTGGTGGCTTTGGCTTTAAAACGATCAATAAATTTTTGTAGATGTGCTTTGGCTTCTTGTTGCTTTTCGAAAGCTTGCTGCTGTTGTGCTAAGCGTTCCGCACGCGTAGTTTCAAAAGTAGAGTAATTGCCTGTATATAAGGTCAAGATCTGATTTTCAATATGTAAAATATGATCCGTAATAGCATCTAAGAAATCTCGGTCATGTGAAATTAAAATCAGTGTGCCTTCATATGCTTTTAACCAATCTTCTAACCAAAGAATTGCATCTAAATCTAAATGGTTGGTTGGTTCATCGAGTAAAAGTAAATCTGAACGACTCATCAATGTACGCGCTAAATTTAAGCGCATACGCCATCCACCTGAAAAGCTCGACACTAAAAGTTCAGATTGATGCTCAAAAAAGCCTAATCCAGCCATCAATTGTGATGCTTTAGAAGATGCTGTATAACCGTGAATTTCTTCAAAACGGCTATATAGGTGTGCGAGCTCATCATTGCTTAGGTTTTCTGGATGATTTAATTGATCTTGAATTTGCCAATATTCTTCATCGCCAGACAACACAAAATCGATGGCTTTCATATCGAGCGCTTTGATCTCTTGAGCCATATGGGCAACAGTCCAAATATTTGGGCGAGTCAGACTGCCACTATCAGATTCAATACCACCGAGTAATGCTGAGAAGAGGGTGGATTTACCTGCACCATTGACACCCGTTAAACCAATTTTCCAACCAGGATGAAGTTGCATTGACGCTTTTTGAAATAAAATGCGTCCACCGCGACGAATTGAAAGTTGATCTAACTGAATCATAAGAAGCTGACTGTTGCTTATTGGATGCGATATATTAAAGGATAAATCCCAGAGTTCAAAAAATGTATTGAATAAAACCGAAAACAAATTGGTTTTAGGGTGACAAATCACAAAAAGAGAAGTGAATCTGACAGCATACTTCTTCATGTTGCTTGGATTACAACAGCGAAATGTTAATTTTTTAGTATATTTTAACAATATTAAAATTTTATATATTTGATATTAATAATTGAATTTTAATTCGTTTTATTTTGAAGCTAATGCTAGTGCTAACTTTCCGATCAAAAAATGATAAAAATGCTTAAATTTTGTGTAGTATGTATCACATTATTATTTATTAAATGTGTATTAAAACAATTTATTGTGGACTGAATTGTTTACATAAATTTCAATTTATCTTTAAATAAATATGGAAGTTTAGATGATGAATAAGGCTAGATATTTACTTCTTATTGTTTCTATTTTTCTGTCACCTTGGGCACAAGCCAAGCAAAATGTTTGTGTCTTTGATTTGTTGGGAAAGGCAGGTGAGTCTTATAAATTGATGGAAGAATGGGCTTTGGCAGCAAAAGCATGGGGTGCAGACGTCAATTTAACGGTATATCAGTCAGAAGAAATGGTGGATAAAAACTTTAAGACCAATAAGTGTGATGCTGCTGCCATGACCACTATGCGCTCACGTGAGTACAATAAATTTGGGGGTTCAATTGATGCTTTAGGTGGAATTCCCAACAATGAAATTGCCAAAAAAGCGATTAATTATGCTTTGGATAAACGCAATGCCAAGCGATTGGTATCTGAAAAAAATGGCATTAAATATGAATTGGTCGCGATCACACCTATTGGGATCGCCTATATTTTTGTTCGTGATCGTTCAATCAATACCCTAGAAAAGGGTAAAGGGAAAAAATTTGCTTATCTGCATTACGATATTGCACAAAAGATTGCTGTTGAACGGGTTGGGGCGATTGGTGTGCCTTCTGATATTTTTAATTTTGTTAAAAGATTTAATGATGGTGAAGTAGATGCCATTGCTTCACCAGCTTATGCTTTCAAGCCGTTAGAAATTTATAAGGGTATAGGGGCGAATGGGGCAATGTTTACTTATCCCGTAGTCAATGTGACGGCTGACTTAATTATTAAGTCCGATCAATTTCCTGATGGTTTCGGCATGAAGTCTCGAGAATGGTCAGTTAAACAATTGAACAGTTCTTTTAAAAAAATAGAAAAAATGGAAGCTGAAATTCCTGCAAAATATAAATTAAATGTGACCAAAGACGATGCACTTCGTTATCAGAAATTGTTACGTGATGGACGTATAGAGCTGACCAAAAGAGGGATTTACGATCCTGTAATGATGTCTGTATTAAAAAGGGCACGTTGTACTGTGGATCGTACCAATTTTGAGTGTTCGCTAGCAGGAGAATAAAAGTTGCTGGAGACAAAAAAGCCATCAATATTGATGGCTTTTCAAAGCAATTTTAACTGTAATTAGTCAATGAAAGTCACTTTGGCAATGGCTTTCTTACTGGCTTGAATCACTAAAGTCACATTTTCTTTCACTGTAAAACTAGCATCGACAACTTGCCAATCTACTTTAACTGCTCCACGTGAAACAGCATCTTTAGATTGAGCTGAATTTTTAGTTAAACCCGCCGCGCGTAAAATGGAAACAATCGAAATTTCTCCACCGTACTCGCCACGTGAAATGGTTACCTCTGGTGTACCTTCAGGTAATTCACCTTCAGTAATTAAGTTACCTGCACCTTTGTGGGCATGTTCAGCAGCTTCTGCACCATGGAATCGTTCAACCAATTCAAGTGCAAGAATTTTCTTGATTTCTTGAGGATTGCGCCCATCTGCCATTTCTTTGAGAAGAACTTCAATCTCATCCATAGACTTAAAGCTAAGTAACTCAAAATAGCGTTCAATCAAGCTATCAGGCATAGACAGCACTTTTTGGTACATTGCACCCGGCGCATCAAAGACACCAATATAGTTGCCTAAGGATTTAGACATCTTGTTGACGCCATCTAAACCTTCAAGAATAGGCACAGTGATACACACTTGAGCCTCTTGATCATAACGCCCTTGTAAGGTACGACCCATAAGGAGGTTAAATGTTTGGTCTGTTCCACCCAGCTCTACATCAGCTTCAAGTGCGATCGAATCATACCCTTGTACCAATGGGTACAAGAATTCATGAATGGCGATCGGTTGGTGACTGTTATAGCGTTTTGTAAAGTCATCACGCTCTAACATACGTGCAACGGTCTGCTGTGAAGCCAATTGAATCAAATCAGCAGCAGTTTTTGTTGCAAACCATTCAGAGTTAAAACGAACTTTGGTTTTATTTGGATCAAGAATTTTAAATACTTGTTCTTGGTAAGTTTTTGCATTCTCTAAAACTTGCTCACGTGAAAGTGGTGGGCGAGTTGCACTTTTACCTGTTGGATCACCAATCATCGCAGTATAGTCACCAATCAAGAACGTGACATCATGTCCAAGATCTTGAAAAGCTTTTAACTTATTAATTAAAACTGTATGACCCAAATGTAAATCTGGTGCAGTTGGATCAAATCCTGCTTTAATTTTTAAAGGACGATTTTCTTTCAGTTTCTTCAGAAGATCTTCTTCAGAAATAATTTCATGAGTGCCTCGGCGAATGAGGGCAAGTTGTTCTTCAGCCGGCAGGAAATTTGACATTACAAAAACCCAAATACTTCAGTTAGACTATTTGTGCGATATACTAACATTTTTTCAGCATAATGCAGGCGAAGAATATCTCATGACAACAATCTATATTGGCGTAATGACTGGAACCAGCATGGACGGCGTCGATTTTGTTGCAGCTTCATTTGATCCTTTACATGTTCATGCCACACTTACCGTCGCTTTTGATCCTGATTTAAGGGATGAATTGATGGCTTTGACTTTACCCGATGATAATGAAATTGATCGAATGGGTAAGGCAGATGTGGCGCTTGCAACCATGATTGGAAATGGTATTAATCAACTAATACAAGAAAATAACTTAGATAGAAGCCAGATCAAAGCTATTGGCTCACATGGGCAGACAATTCGACATCGTCCAGAACATGGCTTTACCTTACAAATTGGCGATCCGAATATCATCACTGAGATTACCCAGATTCCTGTAATTTCAGATTTTAGACGTCGCGATATGGCAGCAGGTGGGCAAGGTGCACCATTGGTTCCTGCATTTCATCAGGCATTGTTCCAACATGCAACGATTCATCGTGTGATTCTCAACTTAGGTGGAATCGCCAATGTCAGTATGTTGCCTGCGGGGAATGAACAAGGTGTTTATGGGTTCGATACAGGACCTGCCAATATTCTCATGGATGCATGGTGTCATCGTTATACTGGGCAGCCTTATGATGAAAATGGCAATTGGGCAGCTTATGGTCAACCGATTCGTTCCTTGTTAGATCGTTTGCAGTCACATGAATATTTTTCCAAAGAACCCCCTAAAAGTACAGGTCGTGAAGACTTCAATTTAGAGTGGTTGGATGAGCAAATTTCCGATTGGCGTAATGATTTAGAATATGATGAATTAGAAGATACGCCTGAAAATGTCCAAGCGACATTAATGAAACTGACCACGCGTGCAATCAAAAAAGCCATCTATCGTTCACCTTTAGATACTGGTGAAGTCTATGTTTGTGGTGGGGGTGCATATAATTCCCATTTGTTAGAACAACTTCGTTGGCGTCTGCGTAAACATAATTGGTCTGTGCAATCGACTTCTGCCTTGGGCTTAGCACCAACATGGGTCGAAGCAACAGCTTTTGCATGGTTAGCAATGCGTTTTGATCAGCAGATGAGTGGAAATTTACCTGCAGTGACGGGTGCAAAAGGTTATCGTGTTTTGGGAACGATTACTGCTGTTTAAGGTTGATCATCAGTAAGGTGTGCGTTTCATCTTACTGATATGAGATTTAGATGAAAAATATAGGTCTATGACAATGTTTTCAAAAACTAGCCGATAAATTTAAGCATCATTTATCTGTAGTAAAACCCTAATAACAGAATTTTTGTCGAACAATCATCGACCTGTTTAGCGTGAAGAATGTCCTGTACTGCTGTTAAAAAATCGTGAGTAAACTTTCAAGATCAGTAAAAATAAAATTTGAGATGCCCATGAGCTTAGCAATAGAAAAACAACGTATTGAGTCTTTTCAAAGAGAAGGTTTAACCTTTGACGTGATTGATTCAGGTCCTTTAGATGGACAGATTTTTGTGTTATTACATGGTTTTCCTGAAACCAATAAAAGTTGGACAGAAACCGCTGAAATCTTAAATGAACAAGGTTATCGAACTTTTGCTATTAATCAGCGTGGATATAGTCTTGGGGCGCAACCAGAAAATCGTCGGGACTATCGAAGTGCAGAGTTGGTAGCAGATGTAAATGCTTTATTAGAAATGATCCAGCAACCTGTATATTTGGTCGGACATGACTGGGGTGCTGTCGTGGCTTGGGAGGTTGCCCAGCATTATCCTGAAAAAATTAAACATCTCATTACGGTTTCAGTTCCACATAAAGCCGCATTTATGCGAGCAATGCTGAGCAGTAATCAACTATTAAAATCATATTATATTGGATTATTTCAACTGCCGAAGATTCCCGAGCTGTTGTTTGAAAAAGTCCCAAAATTAGGCTTAGGTCTATTAAAAGATTCAGGAATGACTACGAAACAACTTGAAGATTTTCAACAGGACATGGTGGCTGAACAACGTTTAAGCTATGCATTAAATTGGTATCGAGGACTTCCATTTAGTTCAAACCGCCATCTTACTCAACCGATTCGCGTTCCAACTTTGTTTATTTGGGGCAAACATGATTCAGCAGTAAGTGCAAAAAGTGTCGAATTGAATCATCGTTATATTGCTGCACCTTATAGAGAAATTATTATGGATGCAACACATTGGATTCCTGTTCAAAATGCCAAAGCATTGAGTCAGTATATTTTAGAAACGATTTAATATTGATGTTCTAACCATAAAAATGCCCTCACAAGAAGAGGGCATGATTTGATTCAAAATATGCTTTGAATTAAATGGAGAATGATGAACCACAGCCACATGTGGTTGTTGCATTTGGATTTTCAACAATAAAGCGAGAGCCTTCTAGACCTTCAACATAATCTACTTTTGAGCCAACAAGATATTGGTAACTCAATGAGTCAACTAACATTTTTACATCGCCGTTGATAAATTCTGCGTCATCTTCGTTCATGCTTTCAGCAAAATTAAATCCATAAGAAAAACCAGAACAGCCGCCACCCGTTACATAGACACGTAACATCAAATCTTGATTACCTTCGCTATCACGAAGTTGGCGAACTTTATTTGCAGCATTGTCGGTCAGCTCAAGTGCTTGGGCGGTCATGATATTGTTCCTCATATTTCGAATGGCTTAAACAAAAAGACCATATATTCAGTATAACATACTCAATATATGGTCAGTGAGTGAACTTTAAAGTAAATTCAGACTAAATTTATCGGATTTAATCTGGAATTATTTATAGTTCTCATCTTGTAGGGCACACTCAAAGTTTTTAGGGTCATTTTTACAACGGAATTGCCAAAGAATTTTCATCATTTGCTTATTGTAAACACCTTGTTTGGTTAAGCTGATACGCGACTCACGCATTAACTTTTGATAACCTGGTTTATCGCCTTCAGGCACCTGCATCCAGTATTTAGCAGGAATATCTGCCTTCATCTTACCAATAATACTGTTGGCACGAGGAAGCTGAGTTTTAATCCAATCACGAGACTTTTGACCATAACCAGCTGGGAATTTATCAGGGCGAATAATAATATTTCCAGTCACTTGTAAAAGTGGATAATTAACAATCGCACCTTTACTGCCTAGACCTTTATGTAACTCTAGTGGTTTAAATACAGCGGCAGGTGCACCAATAATATCAACCTGCCCATTGTTAAACTTACTCCCAAAATTGGTTACATCGGCGCTTACAGCTTGAGCACCAATTTGTTGAACCATAATCTTTTGGGCTTGGTCATAGTCAAGAACTGCAATTTTTTTCCCTGCTGCTTTGGCAACGGTATTGATGTTACGGTCATTGACCATGAGGAAAGCATCACCAACAGGAATTACTCCGACCACTTCATACTTTCCATTGGTCATGTATTTGGCAAAATTTGGACTAGCAAGTCCTTGCATGATTTTTACCGCAAGATTAAGGTCAGGAATCGCACCTATGGCATCTAAAGAGCCTGTAAAGCTATTAAATTGACGACCACGCATTCCCGTAATACTGACAGCATCACATTTACCAGCTTTAAAATCTTCAGCAATGACGGCTTCATTAGAATTTACTTTTAATTCAAGATCTGCACCCCAGTTTTTCGCTGCAAGTTGATAATCTTTCATTAATGTAAAAACGTCGCCATTTTTACCAACCAAATCAAACACACACATGACTTGTTTTGCTTGAGTAGTAGAAACAGCAGCCAAAAGACCTGTAGCAACAATGAGGGCATGAGACCATTTCATTATTTTTTTCCTTTCCATGATCAATATTATTCATGTCCAACCAAACTGGACTTTTTATCAAGAATTTAATTCAGGATATGATTTATTACACAATCAAATATTCCACTCAATTCATTCATTTCCATGGTCATAATTTGAGTGAAAGTATCATTTGACATTAGCCAAATCATTGCCTGAAATGAATGAAATCACAATGACTTAAATGACAAAATTTCAAATCAGAATATAAACCTGATCATTTAGCAAATGGTCTTGTAAAACCTTGATTTTTGTTTTTCAAAGCTTCATTGCATTTGCTAAATTGACAATAGCATTGAGGTGTAGTTTGAACCCTTAGTCTTTATTGTTGTCACGCCCTCGACGATCATCACGTTTTTTATCACGTTGATTTTGGCGGTCGTGCTGTTGCCATTGTTTTGGGTCAGCTCTATTGTCCCAGCGACGATCATGATTAGATTTGTTATTCCACTCTTGTCGACGTTGTTCCCAATACTGTTTTCTCATTTGATCACGTTTTGCTTGTTCATATTGCCAACGTTGTCGATCATGCTGAGCTTGGCGCCGTTCTTGTTCAATCCGCATTTGCTGTATACGATAGGCACGCTCACGTTCCCAACGCTGACGGTCATTATTGCGGTCATATCTTGAATCATACCGTGGAGTATAGCCATAATCACGATAAATCGGTTGTCCATAACCGCGTGTGTCATAACCTTCATCGGGAAATGCAACACAACCCACAGCAATAATAGATGTTATGAGCGAAACAAATAATGCTTTGATAGCCATAAGTTGTCTCCGTGTAACAATCAAAATAGCAAAAAAAAACTGAGATATAGCAAAATAGTCAATGACAAGTCATTTTAGTCAGATTAGCGTATTTAAAATTTATATTTGTATATCGATGACGAGACTTATATAAGATTATAGTCAGTCAATTCCTGATCATGTAGAAAATATGAAGAATTTGGACATTTAAGGAAGAAACATAATGGTTGCTTTTCAACGTAATATTCATGAGTTAGTCGAAAAGGGGCAAGGTTCAGCGGGGCGTGCTGTAGATCGTTTACCGACATTTGCACAAGAGTCTTTAAGCAAGTTATTGGGATATCCTTACCAATTCCCTCAATTGGACAGCTTTACCAAATGTTTGATGGCTGCTCAACTCAAGCAAGGTAAAGTAGGCTTTATTGGTGCAAATGTAGAACGCTCTAGAAAGCAGTTTGAATCACAAATGCAATCTATTATCAATAAACCTACCCATGTTCAGTTTGTAGAAGATATTCGTTTACCATTACAAAGTGGTAGTGTTTATGCGCGCCATTATCATCCCGCACCAAATAAAAAATTACCAATGCTTGTTTTTTACCATGGCGGTGGTTTTGTCGTGGGGAGTGTTGATACGCATGATGAAGTGTGTCGATTAATTGCAGCACATGCAAAAGTTCAAGTTTTAAGTATTGAATATCCACTCGCTCCAGAAGTTGGACCTCGCGAATTGATCCAGTCATGTGAAGATGCTCTGGCTTGGGTATATCAAAATCGCCGTCAATTTAAAATCCTAAAAAGTCGGATTGCAGTTGGTGGAGATAGTGCAGGTGGCAATATTAGTGCAGTCGTGGCACAACGAACAGTAAATTCAGTATATGCACCACAAGCTCAATTTTTAATTTATCCTGCTGTTGATTTTAAGAGTCGACATCCTTCCTTCTTTGCTTATAAAGATGGTTTGGTTTTAACAGGTTCTGATATTGATTATGTGACAGACTATTACGTCACACGTTTTAATGTTGCCTTGGATGATCCAATCATTTCACCAACCAATGGTCCTCTCAAGAAACTTGCACCAGCCTTTGTGATCACAGCAGGGCATGATGTATTGCATGATGAAGGTAAAATTTACGCCTACAAACTCAGACAAAATGGTGTCAAAGTTCATTACCATGATTATGAAGATCAAACTCACGGTTTTATCAACCTAACGCCAGTATCACGAAAAGCAAAAAAATACGTCATTGAAATGAGTAAAGAGTTTCGTAAATTTTGGGATAAACAATAAAGCCGATTGTATATTGAGTATCAACAACTATTGTTTCACGTGAAACAATAGTTGTTGGCTAAAAAACAATCAAAATAAGTAAAAAGCAAAATACGTAAGCTAGCTAAGCTGACCATATATAAAGATACTAAATGTAAAGATGCTGAGACCATTTAAACAATTCGAACTTCAACTTTATCTCAACAGATAAATGTAGGGTATTGGTAAAGGTGGTGAAATGTCATTTTTCAATCATATAAAAGCACACTAATATAAGCGCAAACTTATCAAATCAATTTAAGGAAAAAAGACAATGATTAAGAAAATCGGTATGGGTGTTGCTTTGGGCATTCTCATGCAACCTGTATTTGCCAATACAGATATGCAAATCAAAACCAACTTGGGCAACATCAATATTGAACTATATGATGATCAAGCTCCAATTTCCGTTAAGAATTTTAAGAGCTATGTAAATAGTCAATTCTATAATGGCACCATTTTCCATCGCGTTATTCCTGGCTTTATGATCCAAGGCGGTGGCTTCGATAGTAATATGAAAGAGAAAGTAACGCAGGCGCCGATTCAAAACGAATCGAGTAATGGTTTAAAGAACCTTCGTGGCACTTTAGCAATGGCGAGAACCAATGCACCAAATTCAGCAACCAGTCAATTCTTTATTAACGTTGCAAATAACGACTTTTTAAATAAGTCTGCGGGTAACCCAGGTTACGCCGTGTTTGGTAAAGTTACTCAAGGACTCGATATCGTAGATAAAATTGTGCAAACCCCAACAGCAACAGTTGGGATGTATCAAGATGTACCTAAACAAGCTGTAAAAATCATCAGTATTCAAACCATAAAGAGCAATGTCAAAAAATAATTAAAAAATAAAGCAGAAATATTTTGGTCATATTTCTGCTTTATTATTAAAAGCTTACGCCATAATAAGTCTAAAAATGAACCAAAATAGTGCATAAAAATACAACACTCAATAAAACAATCAGTTAAAAGCACTTGCGTGTGTAAGAAATTGCCCTATAATGAGCTCATCCCGACGCGATACAGCAAACGAACTTAGCTTAGAGGGTTAAGTTGTTGAATGTTTATTGCGTCTTATTTATCACTGACGAA
>NZ_JBXPBY010000024.1:0-19377 GCF_056930735.1 Acinetobacter sp. B-6
TGAAGATGATCAAAAGCTTGAATATTTTGCAAAGTTACAAGACGAACCTAAGTTAAATAGTCAGTATGCTTTTTTAGATAAACGTATAGATTGGAATTAAAAATGAAAGTTATTTTAGATTTTATAAAAACTATTATTCCTCGAAAATATAATGTTAAAGATGCTTATGAACAAGAAAATATTCCCTTAACACAAGAGCATATACTTGTTATTCAAAATTTACATGTTGCATGGTTAAATATTGAAAATGGTGCTTTAGCGGTATATTTACCTCGTTTTGATGAAATATCTAAGATTTTAAAGAAATCTAAAAATTCTAATGAGCTAAAAAAAATCATGAGTGAAGCTTTATGTGCTTTTCCCACATGGTTTGCAGCTTCATCGTGTTTAGCTAATCGCTATGTTTATAAGGAAAATGAAGTATTTGATTTAACAGAACACCACATAGAACTGCTTAAACTACTTATATGGTGCGATATGAAGATCAATGATGGTCTTGTTGATTTTTTCTTTAAGGGGTATCCCTTACCTTTACCATACACTGATGGTAAGAGACCTTTTGGACAAAGGGTTAATTATAAAGATGATATTATTGAGCTTTTAGGTGAAAAAGTTGATGCTGAGTCTTTATTTAGAGAGCTAGATAAAGCACTTTATGTTTATTTAAGGAATGCTGTTTGGAATTAATCGAAAGAGGAAATAGACCAAGCGTTTTCATTTTTCTATACCAGTTGATTAGGTTGGTAAAAAAGTAAATTTTATGGATTTATTGATTAATCGTGTGCAACGTTCAAAAGCTAAGCATGGTTAGATAAACGTATAGATTGGAATTTAAAAAGCCCCTTTATATTTGAAGAGGCTATTCTTTAACACAATAAAATTACCTTTCATAGATTTACTTCATGGAATATAAAAACATGCCAATCAGTTAAGTGAATGTGAGGCAAATATAGTTTTGAGACTAAAACGTAGGTTTAACCACCACCAAAATAATCACAGCAAATAAAATTAATGTCGGCATCTCATTAAAAAACCGCCAAAACTTGTGTGATTTATAATGGGCGTTGCCAATCAGTTTTTTACGGTAATAACCACAAACAAAGTGGTAAATCACCAACAGACCAACCAAGCCAACTTTGAGATAAAACCATAATGCTTCATGGTAGTGGCGTGTGGCATCACCCCAATCCACTAAAAAATGAGCGGTAATCAATGTTGCAATCATCGATGGCCACATGATGCCACGATACAACTTACGTTCCATAATTTCGAAACGTTGATGACTGACTGTATCCTCACTCATTGCATGGTAAACGTATAAACGAGGGAGGTAGAACAATGCAGCAAACCAGCACACGACTGCTATGATATGTAAAGCTTTAACCCAAAGGAAAGCTTCAGAAGGAGCATCCATCAATTTACCCTTTTAAGGGCAGTGTGCGAAAACTTGATCATTCACAGTATAGATAAACCATGAATGATCAGAATTGCTTAAATTAGCCTTCCCATTTTTTGAAAATGAGACAAGCATTTACACCGCCAAAACCGAAACTGTTACTCATCACAGTATTCAATTTTGCGTCACGTTTTTCAAGTACGATGTCATAACCTTTTGCACCTTCATCAAGTTCAGTCACATTGATGTTTGGTGCGATAAAGTCGTTTTGCATCATCAATACAGAGTAAATTGCTTCTTGAACACCAGCAGCACCTAAGCTATGACCTGTCATAGATTTGGTTGAGCTGAGTGGAGGTACATTGCCTTCACCGAACGCACGTCCCATAGCCAATAATTCTGTTACATCACCAGCAGGAGTGGAAGTACCATGAGTATTGACATAGTCAATCTTGTCTACACCATGTTGTTTAGCTTCTTCAAGTGCCATAAGGATACAACGTGTTGCACCTTCACCTGATGGTGCAACCATATCCGCGCCGTCAGAGTTCGCCGCATAAGCAACAACTTCAGCAAGGATATTTGCACCACGAGCTTGGGCATGTTCAAGTGATTCAAGTACAACGAAACCACCACCGCCAGCGATAACAAAACCATCACGGTCAGCTGAGTATGGACGAGAAGCTGTTTCAGGCGTTTCATTGTATTTAGAACAAAGTGCGCCCATTGCATCAAACAATAAACTTTGTGACCAGTGATCTTCTTCACCACCACCGGCAAGCATTAAATCTTGTTTACCCAATTGGATCAGGTTGTAAGCATAACCAATGGCATCAGCAGAAGTTGCACAAGCGCTGGTAATGGAATGTGCAACACCTTGTAGTTTGAATGCAACACCGACATTGGCGGTGATTGTGTTTGACATATTGCGCGGTACAAAGAAAGGTCCGATTTTACGTGCACCTTTTTCTTCTAAGAGCTTAACCATTTCTGCGACAGAAGCAGTTGAGTTACCACCTGAGCCTCCTGCAATACCATAACGAGGATTACCACCGATTTGTTCAGGAGTTAAACCTGCATGTTCAACAGCTGCAAGCGCTGAATTATACGCATACATGGCACAAACACCCATAAAGCGTTTCAGCTTACGGTCAATACCATCAAAATCTTGTTCAGCTGCAGCACTGACATGACTTTTAAAATTAAGTTCTTCGTAGGTTGAATTATGACGTGTTCCTGAAATACCATTTTCCAAAGAATGCTTAACAGCTTCCAATGTATTACCGATACATGAGTTAATACCCATACCAGTGATCACAACACGACGGTTCATGCAAAGTCCTTTATTTTAGAATACAGAATGAATGGTCACATTTAAACGCGTTTAGTTTTTCAGTTCAATGGCGAAAGATACTGATTCTTAGGCGTCATTTACACGATTAACTCCAAGGATTAAATGTTGTTTAATTGATTGAAAATCCAAGATTTTATAGTGTGGTTTAGCGTTTTAATGAATCATGAGAATTTACATCAATTAGGCAAAACCATCCATAACAACAAGTCATTATAGATGGTTTTGATTGGTGGTTTCTTAAATCAACTTTAAAGAAATATGGCTTACCACGGAGTTTTCTTTTCCCACTCTGGATCAAAACCAGATGTTGCTGCAGCGACTTTTAAATAATCCGCGTAGCTTTCTGCCAGTAAAATAGGTGGGATCTCTTTGATTGGGAGTTCATTATTGTTCCAAGAGCGGCTGGCTTTTTTACTAAATGCCAATTCATATAGCACTGCTGGAATGTTCTCTTCAGGAACATAACTGCCACTGAATGTAATTTCGACATCGATTCCCAGTTGTTTATAAGGCTTGGTATATCGGTCAAATGAGCCACCATCTTCAATGCTGGCACGCTGATATCCCAACTTGGTCACTACACCACGCAAGGTAAATGTATCGGTTAGCCAACCTTTATGATCACTGATCTCTGTGACATTATCATCTTCAAATTGAGGCAAATGATGAGTCATTTGTTCAAATAAAAACTTCACTTTATAGTCTTTGAAGTGTGCAATCCAAGCTTGGGCTTCTTCTTTACCAACTAAAACCGCATGTGAAATTTGAATCTTACTGTCAGGACTGAGTTCAATTTCATCATCGTCCAAATTCAACAGTGCACCGTCATCACTTGGTCTAAAACTGACTTTATCACCGTTGCTTTTAATTTCAAGCCAAGTCAGACGTTGAATCAAGCGACGCATAATTGGATGTTCAAAGATGTATTCTTGCCATTCAGCAACATTCCACTGACGTTCACTGCACATCGCCTCATACAAACGACCTGTTTGCATATCAACCACTTGTTTAAATTCTTTTTTACTGGTGCTGAACAGTGATTTAGCCTCTTTGATTAGGCTTTCATCATCATTTTGCCGTGCAGCAGGTAAGGCTTTAACTTCTTTTCCTTCTTCATTCTTTAAAATGAATTTGTCTTTATCATCCACAATGGCGGTAAAGTTACGTGAGCCATATTGTAGTTGTAATACACCATTTTCGTCTAAGCCGGCAGTTGGAATGGTGCGATCAGCAAGTTCATCGCTGGTCCATTGATTGCGTTCTGCGATCTCGGCGACTAAAGCATTCGCAAGGGTTTGTACTGAAGCAGTACGATAACGGCGAGAAAGTGCAAGCAATAGCTGGATAATCAAAGGATCATTGCTGATGGACAATGCACTGATCATCGCTTCAATTTGCGAGCGACGCGGGTAGTGCTGTTTCATATAGTTTTGGAGTTGTTTGACCGCAAAACTTCCTTGCGCATTAGCGGTGAGTGAAAGCATACCTTTACTCTTGATTGCAGAACCAAGATAGAGCCCTAAACGTTCGCGCTTAATTTCTTCAATCACCTCTTCTAAAGTGATGGTCGCGTATTTGGCATAATACTCAGGATATTTCTCACCGTAGCGTTTATAGGCATCGCGATAAGAGCTTAAGCGACTAGGCGCTTCTTTGGTTGCGTATTGTGTTGCCTCATCCAGCGGTGTTTGAAGCGTATCCTGATGAATAAAACTGTGTAATAAATGGTTTGCCAGTTGAACTTGGTCTTTTTCATCAACTAAGCCCATGTACCGCTGTAATAATTCATTGGCTTTTGGTTCTTTCAGTTTTTCAGCCAAAATTACCCACCATTTGATGATCTTAGGATCGACAGCTTTGCCATTTTTCCATTTCACTTTTGGCAGTGTTTCAAAATCAAACCAAGTAAAACTTGCCGATAGTTTTCCTTTGAGTCCATCTTCTGCTTCTTTGAGTAATACTTCTGGTTTGAGATAGGCGCTAATATCCTGCCCTAATTTTTCTAGTGCAGTTAATAGTGCAGCACGTACAATTTCTTTTTTCTCTTTTTTCAGTAAAGCGTTAAGTGGTTTGACTGCATCTTGATTTTGTAATCGTGCGAGCCATTCAATTGCTGTGATTCGAATCTCTTGTTTACCTGAGTCTAGCGCTTCAATCGCACGCTGATGGATATCAGGAAGGTGTTGTAAGGTTTCTTGAGCTTCATAACGCAGTCGTTTGTTTTCACCCAAGGCAAATTCCAATAAACGTGGAATAAATTGAGTTGGCAATGATGGGAAGCATTTCAACACAAAAATTGCATCAGATGGGGTAAAGCTTTGATATTCATTTTTTTCGAGTGATGGGGAAAGCCCTAAAGCTTCAGTTAAGTATTGTTGATTCTCAGCAAAGAATGGCCAAATTTTATCTGCGTCGTAAATATAATCCTGCAAACTTTCATAATAGGATGATGACGATAAAATACCTTTAGCAACTTTACGTTGTGGACTGAAAAATTTAGCTGCCTCTAAAGCTTGGACAATGTGACGCAACTCATATTGAGCATATTCCTCTGGACGTAGCATTTCAAATAAGTTTGGCCAATAGATCCAGTCTCGATTTCGTGTAGAAACAATTCGAGCAGCGTGGATTATCGAAAACTCAGGATATTTTTTATATTTGTTTTTATAGGTAATAATATTTTCAACATTGTGAAAATTTTTAAATGGTGCATCACCATTTAATTGATCCACAAGTGCCAATAAACTCTCTCGACTGATCTTCTTCAATTGTTTTAAATGGTCTTGTGCCCAATTGCGCTTGTAGTTGGCAGTTTTATTTTCTTCAATCTCATCAAGCGCATTTTGTTCAGCTTTTGCTAAAATTTGCTGATAATTTTCTAAAATAACCTCTGAAAAACTCTGTGGAATTTTTTGTTCGATAAAGGGCTTAAATTCAGGGGTTTCAATATTTTCTTGAAGTTGTGCACTGTCAACGGATCTTAAGCGTTGAATTGCCATTTGTAGGATTTGTTGTACGGACTTTTGCTTTTCTTGCTCAAAAGCTTGTTCTAAAACAGCAAGATTGTCTGCACCTAAACGCGCCAATAAATCTGCTGAAAAGCCACGTTCTTGGCTAGAACCTTCCAGTAAACTGTGCTGTAAATATTTTTGACTATCTTCAGCATTGAGATTGCTCAGCAAACTGGTTGCCTTGGTACGGATCGTTTTAGACTTACCTATCGCGAGTTTTACAATTAAGTCAGGTACCTGTTTGATTAGAGATGGTTGTTTAACAATATAATCTAAAAAATTTTCCTGTCCGATAATGCTTAGATTGGGAATAATGTTTTTTAATTGTTCTAGGCGTTCAATAATAAATTCTTTGGTGTCTTTTAAGAGCAATAATTTTTCTAATTTATTGGCATGGTAACTGTCTATATTTTGACGTTCAAATAAATAAGCTAACAGCTCTTGCCCTAAACCTTGCTGTTCATTTTCAAGTAAATCGACCAGTTTTTGTTGTGTCCAATTTTGCTTTAATAATTTATTTGGATCAGTTTCACTAAAATGCTGGCTATCAAAAGCAGTGATAAATGCATCTACGGTGAGGTAGATAAACCAAGAAGGTACCTTTTCATAAATATTGGTGAAATTTTTTTGCTTGGTGGCGGCTTCGAGCACTTTGGCAAAACGGGTAATTTGATCAGCATTTAATTCATCAAAAATCTCGCCATAATAACGACGGCGTAGTTTTAATGCTGCATCAGCAAGCTTATTTTGTTTTTTATCAAGTGCTTGACTATTTTGAGGCCAATACCAGCTATAAGTGCCAGGCTTGCCCAATAAAAGTAATGCTTTTTCATCGGTGTACTGTTGTAGTTTGATGAGAATTTCAGGGTTTTCACCTTCCAAAATAAATAAAACTACATGCTGATCAAGTTGTTCTTCAATGACAGCCAAAGGGCTAAAAATATGATAAAGCTTTTCTACTTTACTTTTGAGGTTCTCATTATATTTGTCAATATCTTCAGCTGTAGATGAGTTTGCCTGTTGTGCTTGAATGCTTTTATCTTCAGGCTTCGAAAACATAGACTCTATTTTTGAAAAAAGTTGATTTAACATATACATTCCTTTTGAGCAACTGCGTGTTGCTTTTCTATAGTCTTTAATACTTCGCTAGGTTGTTCAGCAAAATTATAGAAAAATATCATCAATTTAAATACCAGAACTAATTTATCACGACGTAACTTGTCCTTCTAAAACGATTCTTTGATTTAAACGTTGTAGTTGTAATAAAACATGTCGCCATTTTAAAAGTTGCGTTGCAAGAGCGTCTTGAGTAGAACCCATTTGTAATGTGTTGCGAATAAAACTTAAACCTAAGTCTGCAAATTGTTGGGCAAGCTCATTGAGTTTATCTTGATCATCACGATCAAATTGAGAACGACCTGTATTGGCATAAAACTCAAGCAATGTTTGTGTTTCTAAAACCAACACCTCTAAAGCAGACAGATGTTGTTGCTTTTGCCATTGTTTTTTCTGTTCCAGAAGCTTTTCAATTCGTCCTGTGATGAGTTCAGCCAAACTACTTTTCTTTTGTATTGGATGGTCATAGTCAAGACTAAAAATTTTTAATCCTTTGGAGGATTGCCAAATCACACTACATGGAATGAATTGCAGCTGTTGTTGTGTTGTTTCAACACGCACCAAGGTTGCAAGGATTTTTTCATTTTGGATAAGATGGGTAAGATGTTTAATTCGAACACGATATTCTGCTTCGATTGGAATCACTAATTTCAACGCAATGTCTTGTTGGTCTGTCACGCGATATTCAAAATATTGTTCAAGCTCGTTAAGTTCAGGTGCATTGATACTGCGATGGCGCAACAGAACATAACGTGATTTGAGTTGTTCTAGACTTGAATGTGGGACAAACATCTCTTGTAAAGTTTGCCATTCAGATACGCCGATATTCATCTGGTCTAAGTCAGAAATGGTCAGCTCATTGAACGAGCCTTTCTGTAAAAAACGGGTATCCGTGCTTGCACTGAGCTGAGTATCTGAACTTGATTTTGCATGGGTCAGTTCAAGTTGGTGTTGAAGTAAAAAGTTTAAAGAGCTTCCCCAAATTCCTGTGTTAGCTGCACTATGCATATCAAAAGTGCGGTCTAAATGATTGGCTCTAGCTTGAGTGACTTCTTTGAGTTGTTGTTCAGAAACATCCCAAAAGCAGACCGTTAAGCCATGTGCACCGCTTTCAGTACTCCACCATTCACAACCCAGTGGAATCAAATGTGCAATCGTTTCATTTTGATAATCACGTTGTATCACACCGCGAAGCTTGGCTAAAGCTTCTGTTTGAAACTCTGGGTTTAAAGACTCAATTTCTGAAAGTGCAGTCAAATAAGCATATAGATGTGCCAATTGATTATAAATCTGTTGTTCATCAACCTGTATATCGTCCTCTAAAAATTGGCGCATAGTGCCATGTAGTGTACGTAATAAACTGCCTAGGCGAGGAAGGTTTTGGGCGCGTGCCTGCATATTTAAAATATGCAGTGACATAACGTTTTCTTTGGCAAGATGAGATAAACCGTGTTGAATAAAGTTCTGACAAATTGTTTTAAGTTCTTCGATGAAGTCACGATCATCCAAAGCAAGTTGTTGGTTTGGATTGTTTTGTTGTTCGTTTAAGTCAATCGACCATTGCCATTTTTCTGGTGCATATTGCAAAAAGAAATAAGCGACGCATGCTAAATGCCCCGCAATTTTTTGTTTGTGATTGATTTCTGACAAGATGCCTTCAAATCCAGTTGCAGGGTAGAGTAGAACAGGATGAGGGCTTAAATCTGTTTGAAAAGAAATTTTATTGGTTTGAATGTCAATCTGACATTGTTCGGGTTGTGCTAACCAATTTTGAATAAATTCATAAGCTAAACGAATATTGGCTTTACCTGCCTGCTTTTGAATTTTGTTTGGATCAAAGTCCAAGAGTTGTTCTTTTGCAGATGCTGTGGCGTGCTCAGAGGTAACGGATGTATTGGAGCTTTGTTGCAGAGTTGTACTTTCAGTCGTATTTTCCAATACAAGCTGATTTGTTGAAAATTGAGCGACGTTTTCTTGAACCCATAAAATACTGCTTAAAATATGTTTGCAACAACCTTGAGCAGGGCAATTACATTGCGCCTGAGTGATTCCTTTTATCGGTAATAGAACCTCACATTCTTCAACTTTAAAAAGTAGTTGTTCATCACTGTGTTGAAGTAATTCAACGTCATTGAGCGCTTTTCGTGCTCGTCTTAATAAGCCTGCATTACTGTGCATGATCAGACTATCTTCATCATATTGCGTGTATATCTGCCAACTCATTGCATTACCTCTGCAAACCAAGTCGCTAAATGTTCAGGTGTCATTGCGGCGATTTGCATACCGCGCTCTTGTAGTTTTTGTGCCATATTACTGTCATAAACAGGATTGGCAGCTTGATCGAGTGCAGCAAGTCCAAGTAATTTACAGCCTTGTTGGTTGAGTTGGTTGGTGGTATTCAACATCTGTTGAACAGAAGCACCTTCTTCAAAATCGCTGATCAAAACTAAGATACTGCGATGAGGCTGTTTAATTTTCTTTTGACAGTATTGTAATGCCTGCCCAATATTTGTTCCGCCTCCGAGTTGTATGGTGAGCAGAACTTCAACAGGGTCATGCGCCAAATGACTGAGATCAACAATTTGAGTATCAAACAGTACCAGACTGATGTTTACTGCAGGCAGTGCAGCTAAAATACTGGCACAAATCGCAGCATACATGATCGAGTCCATCATTGAACCACTTTGATCTACGCAGAGGACAATTTCCCATGGCAAGTGCTTTTGGACACGTGCATTAAAATAAGGGGTCTGAATGATCAGTTTTTGCAAATCAGGCTGATAGTTTTTGAGATTGGATTGAATGGTGCGTTTCCAGTCAAAATTCTGTGCTTGTTTTAGCTGCGAACGTTTAAAACGATTACGACGACCTTGTAATGCTTGTAGAAATTGAGTTCGAATTTTTTGAAGTAATTCTTCAACCACCTTTTGAATCAGCTCTCGAATCGCTTCTTTCATCTCATTGTTTAAACGACCACGCATACTCAGTAAGGCTTTGGCTACAGCTGGATTGGGTTCAAGTTGTCGCACATGTTCAGGATTTTTAAATAACTCGGTTAATTCATAACGTTCAATCGCTTGTTTTTGCATGCGTTCAAAAGTCGATTTTGGGAAAAGTTTGCGACTTTGATTCAGCCAATTAATTGCATTTAATTGGGATGCTTCTAAACCACCATGACGGTTTTTTCCCTGTTGAATGCCTCGACGTTTATATTCATTTTGATAGAGATAATCGAGATTGCGTTCAAGCTTCAATTGCTCGCCAGAGAGCGTAGCAGCAGATAAATTTTGATCCGCGTAACGACCCAACATCAGACGCCAGCGACGGGCTTGATCCATTGCATCAAGCGAAACATGGCTGTCTGAGTTGTCATGTTGATTTTGTTCAGGAGGCAATTGGCTCATGAGTTTGCTCCTTGTTGTTCAGACAAGTGTTGTTTTGAGTTTGCTACCCAGTGTTCTAAATGGTCATATGCAAATATTTTATAAAGTTGCTGATTCAGTTGAACGCCTTGTAATACATCTTGCTCACTGATATGACTCAATACCTGATCCAGAATGGTGTCATTTCCAAGCCCTGTGATTTGGGCGATAAGTTTAGACACTTGTGTACTTTGTTTAGGCGTGAGTTGACTAAAGATATAACGTAAATCAGGCAAAATCTGAATAAAGGTATCTTCAGTCCAATGGCTGACCAATTGATGTAATGCATCAATTGCTACTTTTGATTGTACAAAGATTTCTGGTGCAATAAAAAACATGCCATGTAAATACTGCACCGAATCTTCAGGAGAACTGCCTGCGGCAAACGCCAGTTGTAAGTATTGTTGAAGCTGCTGTTGCTCGATTTGATGATCTAAAAACTGTAAAGTATGCAGTGCACCTTTCAATGCATTGAGATGGAATTCATCCAGTTTTGTTAGATCAATCTGTTCATACATCAAACTCAATAAATCGAAGTCTTGCGTTTTAAATACATGATGTTCAAGCTGCGTCTTCTGTTGTTGGATGTTTAAAATCAGTTCATGTAAACTTTTTAGGTTTTTCAGGTTTTGTTCAACTTTTTCTTCATGGGTATCATAAAGTTGATCAAGTAAAAAACAGGCTTGATAGACCGCAAAGCTTAAACTTTTTAATAGCATTTGTTCTGGAAGCTTGAGTAGTTTGCGACCATGCCATAAATAGTAGAGTTGTTGTGCTGCGCCAATTACTGAAGCCAAGTTTTGATCGCTTTCAAGATATCCATCGAGTTGCTGATTCAACAGTTTTAAATGCTGTTTCAATCCCAAACGGCAGGCGAGAGCCAATAACTTAGCAGTTTCAAATGCAGATTGCCCCATACCCTGTTGTTCATTTTCTTGCTGCAACTTGCGCATTTTAATCAAAGCAATCTGTTCAAGCTGATTGCCCATTTCAGCCAGTTCAATTAAGCGTGCCTCAACACTAGGGGTCCATGCATAACGCCATTCCTCGAATAGAAGGTCCAAGCTTGCCCCTTGCACAAAATCAGGTCCTGAAATACGTTGTGCAAAATTACAGCCGACAAATTCCAATAAATGTAAGTATTGACTGATTTCTTGATGCAATGGTTTACGATAAATATCCAGTTTTCGATGACGTAAAATAGTGTCATTGAGATTAAAACGGTAAGTCTTAATTTGTTGATAGGTATTTTGAAGTAAGGCTGGACTATGTTGATTCTGTGCAACTTTACCAAGTCGTTGTCCACTTAAAAATTGAAAGATATGGGTAAATAAGTGTTGTTGCCCATCATCCATTTCACCTTTGATCAGTGCAGATTGTAATGCATCGAGTAGATCATAACGGCTAGGTTGATTGTGTCCGCGCAGTACCGCCAATTGCCATGCGATTTCCGCAGTATTTTTAAGTGCAATATATGGGGTGATATCAAGCGCATTTTGTTGATTTAAAAAATGGCACAATTCATTTAAATACTGAAAAAAAACTTGTTGTTGATCTGCTGGTGTTGGGGTGTTTTGAGTATTTAAGTTTTGCCAGTGGTGTTGATAGTAGGCTGGTGATGGCATTCCAGAAGCATAACCATTCAGAGCATCAAGACGATCAAAACTATAACGAATCAGCCATGCTTGTTCTTGCCACTTTTGAGTTGAGTCTTGAACAATAAAGCGTTCAGCCTGAGCGGTATCACTCAAATTTTCAATTAAGGCAATACTATGGAACCCGCCTGTCACCACTAAAACTTTGTGTTCGGGGTCCATCACCTTTTGGATACAATTCCACATCACGTCTTCACGGTGTAAAGAGGCTTCTCGTAAAAGTACCTCTCGTTCATAATCCAAACGCGCCAATGAGCACCACACAAACACATCATCAAAAAAACGTTGCGCCTGTTGTAGTTGACTGACGTTTTGTAGTTCAAATAAATGATCCCATAGTTCGTCATGATTTCGACAATGCATGCTTTCAGCAAGTTTTTGAATATATTGGCTATGTGCAAAATATCGTTCAGACATCAAACTTTTTTGTTGCCAGTCAGCATCCTTTTGCTGACTTTTTAAAATGCTTTGCTGAGTCCAATCCAAGTCAATAAACTTAACTTCTGCATGTTGTTGTTTTGCCGCTTGAATCGCCACCCATTCTGGTGAATATTCACAAAAGGGGAAATAGGCAGAAAAAAACTCAGGTTGAGATTGATTGGCTTGATGTTGTTCATCCTGTTGTGCGCGAGACGGGGAACCGTTGTGATGAGATTGTGCTTGCGCGAAGATCGCAATCGGAGGTTCGGTGGCTTGGTCTTGTAAGCTTTGGATCAAGAACTCAAAACTGGTTGGCGCTTCAATCAATATATGTGTGGGTTTGATTTCATTGATGTACTGTTTTAAAGCAAAAGCACAGGCTGGACTATGATGGCGAATAGGTGCAAAGAATACATTTTGCTGTGCCAATTGTTGTTTAAGGTGAAATGCTTGTTTTAATCGAGCGGGCATTTCATCAATGACTGTGATTGGGTCCAGTAGTTGCATCATTAAAACTCTCGACTGGCGTCATAAAAACTTTTCCAATCGGCATCTTTACGTGCCCGTTCTTTTACTACTGTGTCCAGATAATAACGCAAGCGTTTGGCATCATCTGGATTATCTTTAAAGACAACCCCAACCAATTGTTGTGCAATATGCTCTGCTTTTAAAATACCGTCACTCAGATAGATGGCTTGAAGTCCTGCGGCATGGGCGATATTTACAGCTTCGGCTGTAGACATGACCGCATCTGGTGTTTTCAAGCTTGCACCTTGTAGACTTTGCCCTGTTCTTAATTCATTGAAAATAGTGACTAATAGCTCAATGATTTGTGGGCGTATTTGAATTTCTTGATAAAGTTCTGCAAGCTGCTGTTTCAGCTGCAATCCAACCAGCTCAATTTCAAACTTTCGGTCACGAATCGCTTTGACGGTTTCAAAATTAAAGCGGCGCTTTAATGCGGCTGACATCTCATGTACACCACGATCACGTAAGTTGGCTGTGGCAATGATATTAAAACCCTGAGTTGCAGCTAAGTTAAAATCTTGCCCCATTTCTGGAATCATCATTTGTTTTTCTGAAAGTAATGACACCAAAACATCTTGAATTTCTGGTGGGCAACGGGTGATTTCTTCAAACCGTGCAATTTGACCATTTTTCATGGCGTGAAATAAGGGGGATGGAATCAGTGATTTTTCAGTAGGACCTTCTGACAATAGCAGGGCATAGTTCCATGAGTATTTAATGTGGTCTTCAGTTGTACCCGCAGTTCCTTGTATGGTGAGATGAGAGTTTCCAGAGATGGCTGCACTGAACAACTCTGAAAGCATGGATTTAGCCGTCCCCGGTTCACCTACCAGCATCAGCCCTTGATTTCCCATCAATGTGACTAAGGCACGGTCAACAAGTGCATCATCGCCATAAAACTTTTTTTGAATATCAAGTTTGTGATCACCTAAAATAAATGAACGAACCGCATACGCTGAAAGTTGCCAACCTGCTGGTTTTCTGTTTTGATCCTGTTCTTTTAAACGCTCAAGTTCTGCTTGATATTTTTGTTCTGAACTGTATTTAATTTGACTCTGTAAATTCTGTTTCATAATCATTGAGTAAATATATTTGAAGGAATAAAACTATCATAACTGGCAAAAGCCAAGATCACCACCCGTTCAATTGTTGTTCGCGACAAATTGTGACATCTATTTGTTAATCTTATTGTTTATAAGAAAATATATTGATTTATCGCCATCGAGTAGCGTTCAGATTGTTTATAATTGTATCGTATACTGATCTGTACTGAAATTTTATGAAATAGTAATTGTATTGGTGAATGATTCGGTACATTAATGTACAGGGGGTGTTGCTGATTCCATCGTAGATGATTTGTCAGCAGACTCAGGGTATATGTCTTAGTATTAGTAATATAAACATAGTTACAGAGGATGCAGATGGTAAATTCCAATAAAAAACATTCAAGCGGACTTATTTCAAATGCTTTTGGTGTAGCAAAAAAACTCAGTGAAACGGGTTTAAATGTGCTTCAGCATGTCGCGCCAGGAACAGTCAGTAAGCTTACACAAAGCCCTCAAGCAGACTCAGTTGTTCAAGGTACAGCCCAAGAAAAAAATGCTTTTGAGCGAAAAAAATATGAAAATCCTCAGCAAATGATGCGTGAACATTTACCCAATGTAACTGGTAAACTGTTGGGAAAACATTCAAAAAAAATCAATCATGTTGCTTCATTTATTTCCCCAGACTTAAATGAAAAACTGTCAGATTTCCTTTTCGATAAACTCAATGATTTTGTCTCTGAGTTGACCTCTGTTGAGTCCGTATTAAAAGAGGTTGGTGCAAAAAATCTAGCAGAACTTAGTCAAGATACTGAACGTTCACGACGGATCAGTACTGCATTAGCGAATCAAAATAAGATTATTGCCGCAATTCAGGGTACATTGACAGGTGCGGTTGGAGGCGTTGGTGCGATTATTGATGTACCAACTTCCTTGGCTCTGGCGCTACGAAGTGTTTACCATACTGGGCGAGCATATGGTTTTGAGTTACAGGCTAAAGACCATACCGTTGTAGAATATATTTTTAAACAGATTGACCTTGGGACTGTCGCTGAAAAGCAGGCATTAATTGCGGCAATTCGAACATTTGCGGGTGTTTTGCAAACCCATAATGTCAATCAGCTCCAGCAATTATTAGGTTCAGCAAATGATGCTGAACTGTTAAAAAAATGGATTGCCAATGAAGATGGTTCATTTAAATTATCATGGATGAATAATCTTCCACAGTTTAATCTGTTGACGCGTTTAACACCTTTAGCCACGATGGGAATCAGCGCTGTATATAGTTGGAAATTGGTGGATGATGCCACAGCGCAAGCTCAAATCGTTTTTTCAGGAGCACGTCAATATTTGCTTCAGCACCCTGATCAAACAATCGATACTTTAGAGGCTTATGAGCAGTTTACTCAGTTGCTGTCTGATGCCAATCCATTACTTTTAGCGGATTCATCGCAAAAGAGTAATCCAGAGAAAACAGACACACAAATTGAGAACAAAACCATTACTCAATTTGAAGTGAAAGAAAAACCCAATGAGAAAGATGTTGCTTCAAATCCTGTAGAAAAAGTTGAGCAGGGTATTCAGAAATTAGCTGATACGCATATTGGAAAAAACACGTCTGAACAGTTGGATGAAAAATCGATCCCGGCAAAACCTCGCCGCAATGTACAGAAAAAGCCAGCTACAGCTACTTCAACTTCTGCGGTAAAGGCAACAACAGCCGCAAAAACTGTAACAAAAAAACGTACACCAGCCAAACCGAAAGTTAATGCTGAAAATACAGTAAAAGGCACTGAAAAAAACGCAGAAGCTACTGATAAAAAATCAGAAAATAAGCCGGAATAAGTTTGCTTGGTTTTATCTGCAAAGTTCGAAATGGTCAATATTTGACAGTACGTTGAATATTGACCATTTTTACATCTTGGCTTACAATTGCATGCCCTCAAAAAGTGGTAATTTTTTGAGGCTTTTTATTAACGGGAGAATTGCCATATGGCAACAACAAATCAGTTGATCCGTAAGGGTCGTACAACTTTGGTTGAAAAATCAAAAGTTCCTGCGTTGAAGGCTTGTCCACAACGTCGTGGTGTTTGTACACGTGTTTATACAACTACACCTAAAAAACCTAACTCAGCAATGCGTAAAGTTTGCCGTGTTCGCTTAACTTCAGGTTTTGAAGTTTCTAGCTATATCGGTGGTGAAGGTCATAACCTACAAGAGCACAGTGTTGTTCTTATCCGTGGTGGTCGTGTTAAAGACTTACCAGGTGTACGTTACCATACCGTTCGTGGTTCTTTGGACTGTGCTGGTGTTAAAGATCGTAACCAGTCTCGTTCAAAATACGGTACTAAACGTCCTAAGAAATAATCTTTCGAGATTCGCTTCTTAAGCCGATAGAACCACAATCCTTTATCGTCTCGCTTGTCTGATTTCTGCATTAATTTTGTGAAATTCAAGCGACGTGTAGTAAGGCCAGCGAATAGCACATGACACTTTGTGCTCATGCTGGATAAACCTGAAGTGTCATATTTATAGGTAGATTAAAATGCCAAGACGTCGCGTAGTTGCTGCTCGTGAAATCCTTCCGGATCCTAAGTTCAGTAGCCAAACAATCGCTAAATTCATGAACCACGTAATGCAAGATGGTAAAAAGTCTATTGCTGAAAGTATCGTTTACGGTGCTTTAGACCGCGTTCAAGAAAAAAACAAAGTTGACCCAGTTGAATTTTTTGAGACTACTCTTGAAAAAGTTCGTCCTATGGTCGAAGTAAAAGCACGCCGTGTTGGTGGTGCTACTTATCAAGTACCTATGGAAGTACGCCCATCCCGTCGTACTGCCTTGGCTATGCGTTGGTTAGTAGATGCTGCTGCTAAGCGTTCTGAAAAAACTATGGCGTTACGTCTTGCTGGTGAGTTGCTTGATGCAGCTGAAGGTAAAGGCGCAGCGATCAAAAAACGTGAAGATGTGCACCGTATGGCTGAAGCTAACAAAGCCTTCTCTCACTACCGCTTCTAAGCGGCTAAAACAGTCCCTTATCAGGAGAATACTCATGCGTATTGCAGCTCGATTTAACATCGCCCTCTACCAAAGTGGGGGATTTGCGGGTATTTAAGTTGCCCATTACGTATTGAGTATCCGTACGCATCAATGCTTTATTGATGCGTCCTGTTTTAAACAACAAAATTTAGGAATGCAAGAAATCATGGCTCGTCAAACCCCAATTTCTCGTTATCGTAACATTGGTATTTCTGCGCACATTGATGCTGGTAAAACCACGACTACAGAACGTATTTTGTTCTACACAGGTGTATCTCACAAAATTGGTGAAGTACATGATGGTGCAGCAACAATGGACTGGATGGAACAAGAGCAAGAACGTGGTATTACAATCACTTCAGCTGCTACGACTACATTCTGGTCAGGTATGAGTAAACAGTTCCCTGAACACCGTATCAACGTAATTGATACACCGGGACACGTAGACTTCACAATCGAAGTTGAACGTTCTATGCGTGTTCTTGACGGTGCTTGTATGGTTTACTGTGCTGTAGGTGGTGTACAACCTCAGTCTGAAACTGTATGGCGTCAAGCGAACAAGTACCAAGTACCTCGTTTAGCATTCGTGAACAAGATGGACCGTACAGGTGCAAACTTCTTCCGTGTTGTTGAACAAATGAAAACACGTCTTGGTGCACATCCTGTACCTATCGTTGTTCCAATCGGTGCTGAAGAAAACTTCCAAGGTGTTATCGACCTGATCGAAATGAAAGCGATCATTTGGGACGAAGCTTCTCAAGGTATGAAGTTCGAATACGGCGATATTCCAGCTGATCTTCAAGCGACTGCTGAAGAATGGCGTACAAACATGGTTGAAGCTGCTGCTGAAGCTTCTGAAGAGTTAATGGACAAATACCTTGAAAATGGTGATCTTGATAAAGAAGACATCGTTTCTGGTTTACGTGTTCAAACATTAGCTTGTCAAATTCAACCAATGCTTTGTGGTACAGCGTTCAAAAACAAAGGTGTTCAACGTATGTTGGATGCTGTAATTGAATTCTTGCCATCACCTACAGAAGTGAAAGCGATTGAAGGTGTACTTGACGATAAAGCTGAAACTAAAGCTGTTCGTGAAGCATCTGACGAAGCTCCATTCTCTGCGTTGGCGTTCAAAATCATGAACGACAAGTTCGTAGGTAACTTGACATTCGTACGTGTTTACTCTGGTGTTCTTAAACAAGGTGATTCTGTTTATAACCCAGTTAAATCTAAACGTGAACGTATTGGTCGTATCGTGCAAATGCACGCAAACGATCGTCAAGACGTTGAAGAAATCCGTGCGGGTGATATCGCTGCGTGTGTAGGTCTTAAAGACGTAACTACAGGTGATACACTTTGTGATGAGAAAAATGTCATCACACTTGAGCGTATGGAATTCCCTGAGCCAGTAATTGCACTTGCAGTTGAGCCAAAAACTAAAGCTGACCAAGAAAAAATGTCGATTGCTTTAGGTCGTTTGGCGAAAGAAGATCCATCGTTCCGTGTTCGCACTGACGAAGAATCTGGTCAAACAATTATTGCGGGTATGGGTGAGCTTCACCTTGACATCATCGTTGACCGTATGAAACGTGAATTCGGTGTTGAAGCGAACATTGGTAAACCAATGGTTGCTTACCGTGAGACAATCAAAAAGTCTGTTGAACAAGAAGGTAAATTCGTTCGTCAAACTGGTGGTAAAGGTAAGTTCGGTCACGTATACGTACGTTTAGAACCGCTTGATCCTGAAGCTGGTAAAGAATACGAATTTGCTGAAGAAGTTGTTGGTGGTGTTGTACCTAAAGAATTCTTCGGTGCAGTTGACAAAGGTATTCAAGAACGTATGAAGAATGGTGTCTTGGCTGGTTACCCTGTTGTGGGTATCAAAGCGACATTATTTGACGGTTCTTACCACGATGTCGACTCTGACGAATTATCGTTCAAAATGGCAGGTTCTTACGCATTCCGTGATGGTTTCATGAAAGCAGATCCGATCTTGCTTGAACCGATCATGAAAGTTGAAGTAGAAACTCCAGAAGACTACATGGGCGATATCATGGGTGACTTAAACCGTCGTCGTGGTATGGTTCAAGGTATGGATGACTTACCTGGCGGTACTAAAGCAATTCGTGCTGAAGTTCCACTTGCTGAGATGTTTGGTTACGCGACTCAAATGCGTTCTATGTCTCAAGGTCGTGCGACATACTCTATGGAATTTGCTAAATATGCTGAAACTCCACGTAACGTGGCTGAAGGCATCATTTCTAAATTCCAGTCTGGCGGTAAAAAAGGTGACGACGAGTAATCTTTCGATTACTATAAGCCCAAACTAATTCATAGTTAAAAACCAAGTGCTCATGCAGTGACCCTGCATGAGTAGTTAAAAAAGGAAGCTCTC
>NZ_JBXPBY010000025.1:0-18870 GCF_056930735.1 Acinetobacter sp. B-6
CACAGGTCAGAAAACCATTATTGAATACTTGTTGAAACCATTCAATAAAGCCAAAGAAGCATTAAGAGAGCGTTAATTTTTAGATCATCAAGCATGGGTTGAAATACATCAATGGAAATAAAAAACCAATCTACGGATTGGTTTTTTATTGGGGTCTATTCTTATCTATAAGTCTTGCAATGTTAAAATAATACTATCTTGAAGCTCATCCTACTGATGAAAACATAGACGATAAATATGATTTTAACGCTGTGAATAGGGGCAACAAACGAGCTAACCATTCGACACATTTATAACGAATCATTGATGATTAAGATGACTTATTTGCTCAAACAACATGAGCAAAAATACGACAATTTAGTCACACCATAACAGCTTTATTTTTTGAACGTCAGAGACGATATTTTAAATAAATTCCAAATGCGGAAAAGTTTTTATGATCTCCAAACGCCTCTTTGGCTGCACTTTTAGGGTTAAGCCAACTATAGGATAAAGAGGTGTACAGTTTAGTTGTAGGTACCCACTCTAAATAAATACTGTACTCATCCGCAAAACGACGATTATGAACAGGTGTTCCAAAATAATTGGCTTTATCCAACGCCAACTGATAATAAATTGTTCCGAATGTAAGTTGATCATTCAATTGGGATTTAATCGAAAATTGCTGAACTTTTTCATTGCTATTGTACAAAGCATAATTTCCCGCAACATCACCCAATAACCAAGTTCCCCACCCAATATAACCTTTACTTAACGCATTCCAACTACGGCGTTGCTTATCTTGTAAATTATCATCTCCAGAAAAAAAAGAATATCGATAGCCTAATGTAGGTTGAAATGGCAAACCGTCAAAAACATAGTCAGCTTGGGTATACCAGGCATTTGCCTGATAACTCACACCATCCCCACGACCGCGTTGAATTGCATATTCACCGTTCAAAGTTAAGGCTGGAATCAGTGCTGATTTAGCATTTAATGCCCTTAAATTATAAACTTGCATTCCATCTTTAGGGGCAGCATCGGAAGAAGGAGCTTTAACTTTAAATGCAGTTAAACCCAAAGTAAGATTTTCGTTCCAATCATAATCTAGATTCGCACCATTCATTTTAAAACTGCCCAAATCATAATCTGTACCTAACGTAAACAGCTGTGCTTTTAAATTTTGCTGTTCCCATGCAAGCACTGCGGAATTGCGAAATGCAGAACGTGGAGCAATATAATAGGTTCCATCTTGATATTGATCCAAATTACCATCCATGATGATAAAACCTGTCGCAATCGAATAATTTTGCCGTCCAGCCGTCAACTTCCAGTCACCATATCCAATACCCGCATAAAGCTCCTCAACACTGGTTCGACCATCTGAACGTCGTGTGTAGCCACCGGCATCACCATCTCCAAAAGTTTGTGAAGCAACGATTGATGTACCAAGTATTAAATTTATATCTGAATCTAGCTTATAGTTCAGGTTTAAATTGGGTTTTAAATAAGCTTCTTGCCAAGTTGCTTGTTGACCTGTCATTGTCTGATCACGTAAATCGATTCGCCCACTACCAAAATTAATATGATCTGCATACAGATTGGCAGCAGTTATGGTTAATCCCAATTCTCCAGTAAGATTTCCTGATTTTATTTCATACTCAGCAACAGCTGCTAAAGGCACAAAGGAAAGTACAACAACACACAACATAGAATGAAAATAAGATGATTTTTCCATAATCAATATCTCCTTGAAATTATTTTTAGTTTTTGCTTTTGGATGGATACTCTTGAACTCCGCAGAGTTTGATGGCAACAAGATAAAAAATAGAAGTTAGAATTAACCCCACAACCCATGAAATATCAGCACCATTCAATACATGGGCAATAGAACCTGTATACAACTCTGTGGCAATAAATGGGATTTGAACAACAACCCCAAAGATGTATGCCGAGACAGCCAAAATGTTAACTTTTCCATACATCCCTCCATCTTGTAGAAAAAATGATTTCACATCATATTCACCATGCCGAACCCAGTAATAGTCCACCAAATTTACTGCTGTCCAAGGAATAAGGACGTAAATCAGTAAGAAAATAAAATTGGTAAACATCGGCAAGAAATTACTGGATGCCTTAATCCCAATCCACAATGCGATGCCAATAAAAACAAAAGAAATCAGTACTCTACCCTTCGCTGATGGAATAAATGATGGAATAAGGGTTTGAATAAAAGAGATTAAGGTCAATACACCGCAATATAAATTCATTGAATTTATGGCTGCGATTGCGATGACAAGGATAAAAATAATTCCACTGCCTATTTCTGGTACATAGTTGATCAATCCAGAAATAACATCACCATTGGGTGTCAACAATCCGATTGTGATCCCCAAGGACATGGGGATAATCGTCCCCAAAGAGCATCCCCAATAAGTTGCCCAAAATGCGGACTGAGCTCCTGTTTCTTTAGGCAGATAACGACTTGCATCAGAGACATAAGGTGCATAGGCTATTTGCCATAAAGCTGCTATCGAAAGTGAGGCAAGAAAACCAGTTGCAGAAAAAGAGTTTCTTTCAAAAAAGTCTAGCGGTAATCCATAAATAATGAATACCCATATGTAGGCCAAAACAAATCCGATCCCACAAATGACAAAGATAATTTTGGTAAAGAGGTGAATCAGCCTATAGCCAACGATAGCACCTGTCACAGCGACAATACCTGCCAGTATAATCCCGAAAGATTGACTGAATGAGGGAATAAGCAAGTTGATCGCCTGTCCTGCCAAAGTTATATTGGAGGCAAGAAAACCAACATACATGATCACCACAATTCCTAAAATCGGCAATGCGCCAAGAGATCCAAACTGTCCCTTGGTTTGAATCATTTGCGGTACACCAAGTTGAGGACCTTGAGCTGCATGTAAGGCTGCAAAAATAGCACCAATCAACGTTCCCAAAATCGTACTTAGAATCGCGGATATAAAAGATTGCTGAAAAATAATGACAGAAAGTGATCCTGTCACAAAGGTCAATAACATCAAATTCCCACCAAACCATAAGGTAAAGAGGTCCAAAGGTCGACCATGCCGTTCATTGAGTGGAATTTGCTGAATGGTATGTTGTTCAATTGAATGAACAGGTTGTTCTTGCATGATATAGCTCCTTATATAAAGGAAGATTTAAAATTTAGATTTCTTGTTTAAATTGCTTTTTTTAGAGATGTAAACTCCCCTGCGTCTCAAGTACGCATTTGAAAAATATTGAAGTGATTGGGTGAAAAAAGTTGTGCTATCAGTGCATCAGTTCAAGCACAATGTCATCAAACAAGGCTTGTATATTCTGCTGAATTGCACCTTCAAAAATAATCACAATTCTTGTTTTTGGGTCATCATCTGACCATGTATCGAGGTAAGACTCTGGAAATAAATAATGCTGTACACCATGTATTACAACAGGTCTCAAAGACTCCCTGATATGAATCAAACCTTTGATTCGGAGTAAATTCTCTCCATACAGGCGAGCGAGTTTCTGAAGAAACTGGGTTATACTCCACCAAGCTAATGGTTGATCAGCATATAAACATAAACTACTCATACCTAGGTGCAGTGATTGACCCAACTTGTTTCTCAGATGACTATTTTGTTTAAACCATTGGACCTGCGGTAAATCACGTACAATTGGATACTGTTCGCGATCAAAAATTAATGAAGCAACAGCTTCTACATCTGAAGAATCAATGATTTCAGCAGCAGCATTTAAAGCCGCTATCCCTTCAACGAAATTATGAAAGGCATGAGATAAATCGGTTTTCGTCAAAATAATCTTGTCCGCAACCACAATTTGCCGCAATCGTTCTATATGTTGCTTGGGGAGGTCGAGAGGTAATAAGCTATCCACGGTCGTAATCACTGTTTGCACACTAAATAGCATTGCTATACTTTCATCAACCAACAACTGTTTAAGCAATGGAATAGGATCAGCCATTCCCGTTGTTTCAACAATGACCCGATCAAATATCGGTATTATTTCTGCCTGGGCACGTTGATAAAGTAATTTGAGCGTCTCTGAAAATTCAGTTTTAACACTACAGCACACGCAACCACTTTTGAGTAAAACCATATCTTGATCAATCTGACCAACCAGCAGATGATCTAAACCAATTTCTCCGATTTCGTTAATGATGACAGCGGTACGCTTCATTCGTTCATCAGCCAACAAGTTTCGGAGTAAAGTTGTTTTACCACTCCCTAGAAACCCTGTCAGTAATGTCACAGGGATACGTTTTACTGCGTTCATATCTGTTCTCCCTAACCGAAATAAACAATATTTTTTAAACGGTATTAGCTGGTCCGCTGAAATACATGCTGACCTTGCAATACAGTGGTGATGACTTGAGTCGCTGCAATTTCTTCCACTGTTGACTCAAAAATATTGCGATCCAAAACAATAAAAGTTGCATCTTTACCCATTTCTAAGCTTCCAGTGCGATGGCGATGACCTATGGCAATTGCACCATTCAAAGTCATCATTTGTAGTGCCACCTCCAATGGCACACTTTCATCACCGTGTTGCAAAATGCCAGCTAAAGCTGGGAATAAATTAGGGGTTGGGGGTAATAGCCAATCCGTTCCCACCGTCATGATTGCACCAGCTTCATACAAACTTCGAAAGTCGTAGGCTTTACCTAGCGCTTGCTGATATTCAGGGATATGCCAAATTGCTGGAGACATCTCAGCAATAATGCCGAGTTCTCCAAAACGGGGACGATCTTTTAAAGACACATAATGAGCATGTGCAATATCATGAAAATGTCCTGCCTTTCGCTCGATATGATTTGCATTTTCATAATTATTCAGCGCAATACGCACCGAGCCATACCCCGTACAATGTGCCTTAATAATCAAATCTGCCTTGGTCCATTCACGGATTTTTTCAGTAAGTTCATTTGAATCAAGAAGTAAGTTATAGGTTATTGGCTGATCTGTGACTGGGTCTAAAGGTACATGACTAAAAGTAGGCGCCATAGACGTACCATCCAACATGACTTTAATACCGTTGACCATGACACGTTTTGAAGCATATTGTTCGCGCTGTGCAATGACCTGTTCATCTTCCTCACGATCACTTAAGGACACCACTTCCGCTCGCCAAGGCAGATGACAAAACAAATCCAGTGTAAGTTCCTGTGCTTCATCCAAAGTTTGCGCCGCAATCAAGAACGGACGTGTTGCCGAGGCTTCCTGCACTGAAGTTATGCCATATTGGTTACAAATACTTGCCGCCATCTTAAGCGCTTGCTTATTCTGTTCTGCACTCTCGGTAGGCGCAGCCATATATAATTTAACCCAAGCCCCTTCACGTAAGATTCCTGTGGGTTCACCAGTTAAAGGATCTTTTTCGATTTTTGCTCGTATTGTGCTGGGTGTATCACGGGTAATGCCAGCAAGCTCTAAGGCGAGACTATTTGCCATAACGTTATGAAATGAGAAATCATGTATGACAATTGGTACATCAGGAATGACTTGATCTAGCCACTCACGTGTCAATATCTCTGCCGTAAAAATTAATGGATTGTAAAGACCTGCAAAAATCCATGTCCTTTCTGAAGCATATTTTGCCCAGTATGCTTTGAGCTGTTGTGCCAGTTCATCTAATGTTTGGGGATCATTTAATTCGCAAGAATATTCCAAGCGACGCAATGCTGCTTTTAAAAGATGAGTATGCGCATCATGTATACCCGGCATAACCATTTTTCCTGCTAAATCATAGTGCTCTGCACCCTCAGCCAAAGCCAAGAGTTCATCTTGATCACCTATTGCTAAAATTTTACCCGCCTTGACCCACATGGCTTCCGCCCAAGGTTGTGATTCATTCACGGTATAAATTTTTGTATTGTAGTAAACAATATTACTCATTGTTTTATCCCTGCTTATGCTCAATGAATATTCAGCTCAAATTTCTGAAAAAGTCATAAATACATATTCATCAAAAAGCTTTTCCGTTTTTCACAGCTAATCTTTTATGTGTATTGCTTATTTTTTATACTCCACGGCAACCATATAAGTAATTCTTAAAAATTGATGTAGATGTTCTGAATTTTCAAAGTAACTCATCAATCATGTTTTACTGAGTCAAAATCTGTACTTAATCGGGTGTGAGATAAAATGCAAAAATTAACCGATAGATGCCTGTTTCTCTTCATCCATTTCAAAGTGGTATTGTTGACAATGATGCATTGAATAATTACTTAAACTATCGCGCCAAGCTGGCTGTCGTTTTATTCACCAATTACCCATCCAATTCCGACGATTGTTCAATTTCAATCTATTTTTAATTAGGGATTCATCTTAAAATTTCGCATCTCTTTTTGTTATATGTCTACAATGAAAGCCTTTTTATTATTCAGTGTCATTATTCTCTTGGCTGGATGTGCACTGGGTACATCTCGTGAAATAAAAACGGCTGAAAAAATTCTCAACCAATTTCAATGTAACAATATAGAAACCGCTGAACTCAATCATAGTGCTATTAATCTTTATCACGAGCATTCACTTGCTGTGAGTAAAGAAAAAGCCACAGAATACATTGAACGTTATAAGTCAGGAGAGGAATTATTTAAAATTCCTTTAGATGAAGTGGTTCAACAGCAATACGATATTTATAAGACTGCATGTGAATCACTTGGTGGTGTGCAAACGGAAAAGCACTAATTATTTGGGACAAGTAAAAATAGGGAATAATTAAAACGCTTATTCCCATGAAATCACGTCCAACAGATTGTATTTATTATTTTAGCTAAGTTGTCGATTAAAACTCAGCTTTTTGCATAAATCTCGTATCCACACTAAATAAATCTGGATGTTTGGGATTAATCTGCGCATAAAATGCCATAATTTCAGCCATATCCTGCTGATAGTCTCCTGTCGGATATACAATTTTACCAATACCCGTTTTTTTGTTTGCATAATCCATATATGCCAATGCAATTGGCACACCTGCATTCATCGCCACATGATAGAAGCCAGTTTTCCAGTGTTCCTGTTTAGAACGCGTTCCCTCTGGCGTGACTAGCATCACCAATTTAGAATGGCTTTTAAATAAATCGCTCATCAACTGAACCATGCTTGGACGAGCTTCACCGTCTTTCTTAGGACGGCGATCAATACCAATTCCGCCCATTGCACGGACAAAAGGTCCAAAAGGCAATTTCATATAGCTATCTTTGATGGTAATACGAACATGAACACCCAATGCTTTGAGTGCTAAACGTGCATAGAGTGCATCCCAATTGCTGGTATGTGGAGCAGCGATCATAACGCATTGATCAATGTTTAAATCCCAATGGTTATCGATTTGCCACCCCATCCATCCCAAACTTCGCTCAGCTAATTTTTCGAACACCCTACGCCCCAACAGATAAAATTTGCGCAGGATTGTAGCAATCATCATCCTAGATAAAAATGCAAATCGCCTATAAAACAAGCGATTAATATATAAATGTATAAAAATAATTAAAAGCTAAACTTGTCAGTAAATTATCCAAATTAAATCAATTTTGCAAAAAATTTGCATATATCAATTTTTAACTGAATTAAAATACTGAATCCAATGTAATTCACGACAATGATTATCAAAATGAATTTTTTGCGGATGAATATTTTTATTTGATTGGTGAATGACTTGATACTCGATCCAACTTTCCAAACATGCTTCCACTTCAAAAAGCTGATTGTCCTGTTCTATAGTGTGTTTTAGTTGAGTTCCATCAATAAAGGTATAGATTTTAGTGGTCTGAGTAAATGTTATATCATTCAAACGCTTTTGTTCAGACTGTTCAACCACATGTTGTATTTTGAGTTGGTCATGATGTGTTTCTTGATTACTTTGCATATCATAAATACAAGCAACATATTCAGCCAAATGAGTCATAACTTTAAATAACACCACCACAATAGAACCAACATAGTAGCTCAACTTGAGTAAGCAGACTACATTGCACTGCATTTCCTTACATAATTCACATTTCTTATCAGTGAGATAGCTTATATTCTTAGGATCTGTTGACATTTCAACCATGCCTTGCGTTATTGGTTCAAATGACATAAACAAAACATGATATAAAAACTTATCTATTTAGGTGATACGATGAAAAAACACTCTTGGTTATTTCACTATTAGGGTTAACTTTAAGTGCTTGTTCTAAACCGACTCATCAAGCATCTGAAGATATTCAAACAACTGCACAAACTCAAGCTGCTGCATCTCATGAAGCAGCAACACCAACAATTGACTCTGAACACAATGCACAAAATAGTTTGGACTGGGCGGGCGAATATACTGGCTTACTACCATGTGCTGATTGCTCAGGAATTAAAACCAAACTGATTCTCAAATCAGATCATACTTACGAATTGATTGAAGAATATGAAGGGGTTAAAGGTGAAGGCAAACCATTTAAAACTCAAGGCAGTTTTAGCTTTGATGAGTCAGGATCGATTATCGGTCTAGATAAAAACGCCGATGGACGTAAATACTTCGTGGGTGAAAATATACTCGAAGCACGTCGTTTTGATACAGGCGAAAAAATTGAAGGTCCAAATGCCGAGCTATATCAGTTAAGCAAAACAGCTGAATAACCAATCAATCGCTGAAGATGTATTCAGTGTTCACATGATAAAAAAAACCTGCTGAAGCAGGTTTTTTATCTATGCACGATAAGATCAATGATTGCCTATCAAATAAATCCCAAACAATGTAAAGATTCCACCAGACACACCATCAATCCATTTTGCGGCACTTTGATAAGCTGCTTTAAAGCTTGGCAATGAAAAGACAAAAGCCACAAAGCTGAACCAAATTAAAGTCTCAATTGACACAATGACAAATAATAATGAATGTAATCCATCTAAATTTGGATTTGCTAAAAAGATAGAAAAAACACTACCAAAATAAATCACCGCTTTAGGATTAGATAAATTGGTTAAAAAACCTTTGAGAAAAAAGCGGAAGTTGCTTTGCGGCAACTCAAAATGATGTTGAGTTGTCATCACTTTTTTACTCAATGCAGATTTCAACATTTGATAGCCAAGCCAACACAAATAAATTCCACCCACCACCAAAATGACATGTCGAAGCCAAGCCATTTTTTCAAAAATAATATTCAACCCCATCAGTGCGAAGAATGCCCAGAACATCACGCCTGCGGTGATTCCAAGCACGACAAAGATAGATTGCTTTCTTGAACGACTTATTGCTGTTTGAGAAACGAGGAAAAAATCTGGACCTGGGGTGATGAGTGCACAAAAATGAATAAAGATTAAAGTGCTTAATGCAATCAACATTTGCTAAATTCCATTTAAAGATGGCTGTTTTATATTAGTGTGAAAATTCATGTTTTACCACACATGTATTTCAGCTTTTTATGCGAAGTATAATTGAAATTTTTTATATAATAGTGAAGTTGCAATCGGTCGAAACCCATTGCAACTTGATCGAGTTAGACCAGAATATCCCGTTTACCGTTAGGTCCTTGTTCGCTGACAATGCCCTGCTCTTGCATTTGATCGACAATACGTGCAGCACGGTTATAACCTAAGCTAAACTTACGTTGTAACGATGATACTGATACCTTGCGGGTTTCCAATACAAAGGAAACACATTGGTCATACAGTGCATCACGGTTTGGATCACCATCCCCGTCCTCAAAACCACGTGAGGTCGGTTCCTCATCAAATGGGGTAAGAATTTCATCGATATAATTTGGCTCACCACGTTCACGCCACGCATCACAAATGCGGTTTACTTCATCATCGGAAATAAATGCACCATGCACACGTTCGGGATCAATTTTACCCGGCCCGAGGAAGAGCATGTCACCGTGACCGAGCAAATCTTCTGCACCACCACCATCAAGAATTGTGCGTGAATCAATTTTACTGTTTACGCGTAATGCTACACGGGTTGGAATGTTGGCTTTAATTAAGCCTGTAATTACGTCTACAGACGGACGTTGTGTCGCTAGCAGTAAATGAATACCAGCCGCACGTGACTTTTGCGCCAGACGTGTGATCATCTCTTCTGCCTTTTTGCCCACCTGCATGATCATGTCTGCAAATTCATCCGCCACAATCACAATAGATGGGAGAGGTTGCAAACGTGGTGCGCGTTCCTGCGTAGCAGAATCACTGGCTTTCCACGTTGGGTCAATCAAGTCCTCGCCATTGGCAATAGCTTCTTCAACTTTACGGTTATAGTCCGCCAGTTTACGAATCTTCAAGAATGACATCAGTTTATAACGACGTTCCATCTCATTTACACACCAGTTCAAAGCACTTACAGCATCTTTCATGTCTGTAACAACAGGGGTCAATAAATGAGGAATATCATTATAATTTGCCAATTCTAATTGCTTAGGGTCAATTAAAATCAAACGTAATTGGTCTGGCGTATATTTCAATAACATCGATAAAATCATCGAGTTAACTGCAACCGACTTACCCGAACCCGTTGTCCCTGCAACCAGCATATGGGGGGCTTTACCTAAATCAGTAATCACTGGATTACCTGAAATATCTTTACCCATTGCCATTGAAAGCAAACCGTTTGGATCTCTAAAAGCAGGAGTTTCAAGCAACTCAATCAAACGCACCATTTCACGGCTGCTATTGGGCACTTCAATGCCGATATACGGTTTACCTGGAATAACTTCAACAACACGCACCGAAGCCATAGACATTGAACGTGCTAAATCTCGTGAAATATTGGTGACTTTGGAAGCTTTAACGCCTGGTGCAAGATCCAACTCAAAACGTGTTACTACAGGTCCAGGTTGTGCTTCAATGACTTTTGCTTTGACATTGAATTCTTGTAGTTTAATTTCTAGCAATTCAGATAAACGTGAAAGTTGTTCAGCTGTAAAGTTAACCTTTTTATTTGGATCAACTTTATCCAATAACTCAAAGCCTGGCAAAGTAGGTAAATCACGACGCTTTTGGGCAACCTGCATTGCTCGTGACATTGGTCGACCAAAAGCGTCTGTAAGCGGTGCATCTAAGTCGAAGTCATCTTCAAGTTCTGCAAACTCAGTCTGCAATTCATCTTGAGGTTTACCTGCTGTTTCTTGCCACGCCTCCCTAAACGCATCTTTATCGGAAGAAATCAGAGATTTCTCTTCTTCGCTCACCAAAGTTGATGCTGCTAAATGAGTTTGAATATTGGCACGGGTAAACGGCGAAGATTGGGCATAACTAATGGTGGTTCTTGCCTCAGCCGTTGTTCTAGGCTCAATGGAAGACTGCTCTGAATGCGTTATATCATGTGCTTCAGCAAATGGATCATCAGCAAGTGAAGCAAGTTCATCCAGTTCATGGGCTAAACCTGATGTTGTCACAACAGTCGGTGCAGTCGCTCCAGCAACATTGGCAAAACTCGTGGTGGGCTGAATTGTATCTGTAGATTCAACTTGCGTATGTGCTGTATTGGCATTGAATGGTGTATGAATATCTGTTGCAGTTTGCCCATTCGGAACAACAGATAATAATTCATCAAAAACTTGATCATCATCCCAGTCAAGTGATGATTTTTGTTTTGTCTCCACATGACTTACTGATGTATGTGCATGCGGTAAATGATCAGGATATTTATTTTCAGTTTGATCTTCTGAAGCTCTTAATAATGCATCTATATCACGATTGTGATCTTGATCTTGATTCAGTGCTTTCCATACTTCACCAGATGAAACCGTACGTTGACTGTCTTGTTCTAAACGATGCGCCTTTTCTAAAGTGCGTTCCAAGGTTTCATCATCGATATCATCTCGATCAAAGTGAGTCTCTTGATGAGCTTTATGTTCTTGTTCAATCATGTCATCAAACAAACGCTCAGCCGTTTGATTATGTTTAGTATTTTTAACAATTAAATGTTCTTTAGGCTGTTGCTCTTGATCAGCTTCAGTAAATTCTGCCTGTGCTGTAATCGGCTCAGCTTTATGCGAATGCACTTTATTCTTTTGTGGTGAAGTTAAATCATAGGCTGACTCACTTTCAGGCACATTTTTATAAAATAAATCTTGTAAATATGCAGGTGTGGCTTTCAACATTGCCCATGTTTTATTCCATTGGATTCCAAAAGCCAAAGTAAATAACACAATGAGTAAAATCAGGATAAAAATTACAGCACCATAGATGGTCATCAGTTGAGATAGACTTTCACCTAATTCATAGCCAATAATCCCACCCGAGGCATTTGCCAATGTATCTGCAGGCACATTCCATAACAAATACAATAAACTCGATGTCGCCAGCAAAATGAAAAATTGAGCAGCATAACGAAATGGACGACTCACAAAGCTTCGTGGCCACCATACTTGTATGGCTTCAATAAACATAAATACAGGGATAAGTAGACTTGCCCAACCTAAGAAACCAAACAATAAATCAGCAATCCAAGCACCTGCAACACCACTGGCATTTGAAACCTGTTGTGTATCACTGGAAATATGCATCCAACCTGGATCAAATGGGGTATAAGTCACTGTTGCAAGGAACAGATAGATCCCAAATGAAATCAAGAATATTGTTGTTAAAAAGCGCTGTGCATAAACATTTGACACCGCAGTCATATACGATCCTGTAACCAATTATTCAAATTACTCTTTTCTGAAGCTTTTAAGCTTTTCTTGAGAGAAGAAATTTTTATATTATGCACCTGTTCTTAAAAAAAAGATGCACTATTATTTACTTGTGTTGTAAAGCATTGTTAGAAATTTAAAGTTTTATTTGCATGAAAATGCTCAACAAACTTATTTCGTCTTTCTATATAGCTCAATTCGATTTAGATGATCAATATTATCGACATTGAAGCCACACAACTTTGACCAAGTTTCACGTATAATTCGAGCAATTGCTATATTTTTTATAAAAAGGATGACTTATGAGCGCTCGTCACTCTCGGTTGATTATTCTCGGTTCTGGTCCTGCGGGTTATAGTGCGGCAGTATATGCAGCACGCGCCAACTTAAAGCCAACATTGATTGCCGGTATGCAGTTGGGTGGTCAATTAACCACGACGACTGATGTTGAAAACTGGCCGGGCGATGCTGAAGGTTTAACAGGTCCTGCATTGATGGAACGTATGCAAGCCCATGCTGAACGTTTTGGTACTGAAATACTCTACGATCACATCAATGAAGTTGATTTGAAAGTGCGTCCATTCGTTCTCAAAGGCGACATGGATGAATACACCTGTGATGCTTTAATTATTGCGACTGGTGCAACAGCACAATACTTAGGTTTAGAGTCAGAACAAGCCTATATGGGTCAAGGTGTCAGTGCATGTGCAACTTGTGATGGTTTCTTTTACAAAAACCAAAAAGTCATGGTTGTGGGTGGCGGTAATACTGCGGTCGAAGAAGCATTATATCTTTCCAACATCGCATCACATGTAACGCTTGTACACCGTCGTGACAAATTGCGCTCAGAAAAAATTCTTCAAGATCATCTCAATGAGAAAGTTAAAGAAGGAAAAATTTCGATCATCTGGAACCATCAGGTTGAAGAAGTTCTCGGTGACAGCAACTCAGGCGTAACTTCTGTACGTCTTAAATCAACCCAAGATGACTCATTACAAGACGTTGATGTTTCAGGTCTGTTTGTTGCGATTGGTCATAAACCAAATACTGCGATGTTTGAAGATCAACTTGAATTGCGTAATGGCTATATCCAAGTCCGCAGTGGTACAGCAGGTAATGCAACAGCAACATCTGTTGCAGGTGTATTTGCTGCAGGTGATGTGGCTGATGATGTGTATCGTCAAGCAATTACTTCGGCAGGTTCAGGCTGTATGGCTGCACTTGACGCAGACCGTTATTTAGATGGCTTAGAATAATTTCATTATTTTTGTAAAAACAAACCGCCTACATGGCGGTTTGTCTATTTTTGATTTATAAATAAACAAGATCAATGATTTTAAATAAATATCAATTATAGGAAAAAAGATGACAACAACGTGGACCGATGGCTACCAGACTGAAGTAAATTACACCTATGGCTACTACAAAGATCTTAGCCCCAATTATCAGAAATTTTGTTTACTACTCAATGGTGTAGATTGCCCACCTGCAAAAGATGATCATAAACATTGTGAACTCGGTTTTGGACAAGGGGTCAGTCTGAATATCCATGCCACTTCTAGTTTCGGCTTATTTTTTGGTACTGACTTCAACCCTGCACATGCAGCACATGCCAATGTTTTGGCTGAACAAACGCAAGTTCCGCACCATTTTTATGATGCCAGTTTTGAAGAATTATTGAATAAAGATCTACCGATGTTTGACTCCATCAGCCTGCATGGTATTTGGAGTTGGATCAGTCATGAAAACCAACATATTATTTTACAGTTCATCCGAAAATTTTTAAGCCCAAACGGGATTGTCTATATCAGTTATAATTGCTTAACGGGTTGGGCAGCCAATATGCCGATTCGAGAGTTATTTCATAGTCATTTTAAATTTAACAGCACCAGCACCAACCCACTGCAAAAAGTAAATGACTCACTTGAGTTCAGTGAAGCCTTACTCACTCAAAATCCGTTATTTGCACAACGAAATCCCAATGCACTCAATAAAGTTCAAGACCTCAAAAAACAAAATCCCAATTATTTGGTTCATGAATATCTCAATCAAGATTGGCAATGTTTTTCATTTCAACAAGTGGTACGAATCCTAGAAGAAATTAAACTGACCTATGCAGGTTCAACTGATTTAAATACCCATTTAGATAATATTAATTTTAGTGATCAACACCAGCAGTTTTTAAATACCATTGAGCATCCGATCTTTAAAGAACAATGTAGAGATTACTTTGCCAACACTCAATTTAGAAAAGATCTTTTTATTCGTGGTAAAAATACCCTCACCCCACTCGAAATTCAACATCGTCTGAGAAATACAGCTTTTGTGCTATTGATTGCACCTGAAAAGCTACCTACCACTATTGCTGGCTACTTAGGTGAATTTGATTTGCTCCAAGAAGTTTACCAACCTTTAGGCGCACACTTTAAAAATTCTGACTATCAGCCACAAACCCTTGCTCAACTCGAACAAGTCATGCCTGATATTACCTATGCCAAACTGTTAAATGCGCTGGTGATCTTGTGTCACTTAGGTTTAGCTCAGCCATGTCAGCACCAATTATCTGACGAAACAATACAACAAGCACAAAAGTTAAATCACTACTTCCTCGAACAAGCCAGTTATCATACCAATTATCAGGTTTTGGCATGCCCACTAACTGGAATTGGTATCCCAAGTGATCAGTTTACTCAACTTTTCTATCGTGCCCATTTTGTTGATGGTTTAAATTCTGCATCAGAGTTTGCTCAATATGTTTGGGATGTCCTCACACAATTAAGATGGTTGGTCTTGGATAAACAAGGGCAGCCTGTTTCTGACACTGAAACCAGCCTGAAAATTATTGAAGAAAAAGCACAGTTCTTTTTAGACAGCGATAAACTCAAAATTGCTCAACAATTGAAACTTTTTGCATAGCTTCTATTTAGACATCTCTATTCAAGATCAGCTAAGATAAAGCTGATCTTTTTTTATTGATGATATTCCGTGAACTCATTAGCACCTTCACAATTTATTTTCCCCGATCCAATAGAAGCTGATCCAGACGAACAAGGTTTAATTTGTATTGGCGCAGATTTAGATCCATCAACACTCTACGAAGCCTATACCCATGGTTTGTTTCCGTGGTTTTCTGAAGGTGAGCCGATTTGCTGGTGGAGCCCTGAACCAAGATGTATTATTCGTCCTCAAGACTATAAGCCCAGCAAATCACTGCTGCGCAACATGAAAAAGTTTGATTATCAAATCACCATTAATCATGCTTTTGAACAGGTCATTCGTTCGTGTTCACTGCCCCGTCAATATGCCGATGAAACCTGGATTTCTGAAGAAATTATTCAAGGTTACTGTCAGCTTTTTCAGGCGGGTTATGCGTATAGTGTTGAAGTTTGGGACCAAGACAAAATTGTTGGTGGGCTTTATGGGGTCAGTATTGGGCACGGTTGTTTTGGTGAGTCCATGTTCAGCACACAAACGGATGTCTCTAAAATGGCGTTTTATACACTGATGCTCTTAGGTCGCGAAAATGATTTGCCATGGATTGACTGTCAGCTAGTCAATGATCACTTAATCAGCTTAGGTGCTTGCACACTTTCTCGCCATGAATATCTTAAATCGTTACAAGATGTAATAAAACAGCCCCCTATAGATTGGAAAAGTTATCAAGAGCGTGTATTTTCAAGTAAAACAATAGCGAATTTTTCGCGCTTAATGGAATGACAATAAAAGGAGGGGCTGATTTATGAATTCTTATCATCCTAAGTCCCTATTGAACGACTTACAGTACTATATTACTCCACCCCATGATTGCAGCTATCTAGAAAATAAATCTGCACGTATGGTTTTTCTCGATCCTGTACATCGCATTGATGTGGTCACGCTTTCTGAATTATCACGCGTGGGTTTTAGACGCAGTGGTGACTTTGTTTATCGCCCTGAATGCCATCTGTGTCGTCAATGTTTATCTTGCCGCGTCCCCGTTGCTGAATTTCAAATGAACAGTGCGCAAAAAAAAGCATGGAAACGCAATCAAGATCTCACAGTAAAAATTATTTCCACTCAAGAGGCGAGCCAAATACATTATCAGCTTTATGAACGTTATATTATTGAACGTCATGCTGATGGTGATATGTTCCCTCCGAGCTATGATCAATTTGAAAAATTCTTGATCCACAGCTGTACCAATAGTTTCTTTCTTGAACTGTGGAAAGATGATCGTTTAATCAGTGTGTCTACCTGTGATCAATTGGATGATGGTGTCTCTGCGGTCTATACCTTCTTTGATCCAAGTGAAAGCAAACGCTCACTTGGCGTTTTTGCGATACTAAAGCAAATCGAATATGTTAAATCGTTGAGCTTGGATTATGTCTATTTAGGCTATTGGGTTCCACATGCCAACAAAATGAATTACAAATCCCAATATGCCCCATTTGAATTGTTACTAGACGGACAATGGCGTCGTATCAATCGACATTTGGACGCCAAAGAAATTCAAGAGTTAGGCGATATGTTAATGACCACACTCCCTTCTGAGTGGAACGAGCCAATTATTAAATAATCGGCTTGAGCTGTTATTTAAACTATTTTTGTTAAATCATTTTATTTAAATAACTTCGAAAAATCATCACTACATGTTTTGACCATAATGATGGCATGCTCACGGCTACCATCTTTATTGGGATAGTAGTTTTTGCGCAAATCAATCTGATGAAAGCCAGATTTTTCGTACAATGCGATTGCTGCTTGATTTGACTCACGAACTTCAAGAAAGATTTGTACAGGATTATTTTTTAACAAGGTTATCGATTCCTCTAACAGTTGATAACCTAACCCTCTCCCCTGCTGACTTGGATGAATAGCCATGAGTAATAGATTTGCCTCATCTAGCACAGGTTGCAAAATACAAAAACCAACAACTTGATGGTTCTGTTCAATTACCGTGCTCACATAGCTTGTGATGGACTCCTCGAATTGACTTATTTTCCAAGGATGGCTTTGTACTTGATTTTCAATTTCAGCCACAACATGTAAATCTGAAGCTTGCATTAAACGAATCATCTTCGTTCATTAACTCAATATAAAAAATGAATTATATGTAATTTATACAATTAGTCGAATAAAAAAGAGCAACAAATGTTGCTCTTAGATAATGCTCTCAATGAAACATTAAAGCCCTAATTTTGCTTTCCATGTTTCAAGCAAACTAACTGTATCTAAATCATTTGGATGAAATCCAGGTTTAAAGTAAGCCAACATCTCTTTGGTCATGCCTGTAATAATGCCTTTTGAGGGGCTATAAGCATATTTATAAATGATGCCGAGCTCTTTTAGATTAAGCTTTCCATCCTCTTTTAATAGACGTACAACAAATGAGGATTGCGCCATAAAGATCAGTACCATTGAAACCACCAAGGCTGTTGTACGTAATCCATAAGCTTTAATGCCTTTACCAAAGACCGCTTCATACACATCAAAAGCCACCGCTTTATGCTCATTTTCCTCTACCGCATGCCAATACCACATATATGACATGGTTGGATCGGTCATGAGCTTTTGAATATGTTCATTTATCAATAGTTGAGAGGCTATCGTGGCAGTAAAGTGTTCTAATGCTGTTGTCGCAGTCAAATCAACCATTTCTTGAGTCATGCCAAATGGTTTAACAACTCTTGCAAACCATTTTCGTGCACCTTGAATAAGCGCACCTGTTTCACGTTCATACTTCTCAACATCGTGTCCAAATCGTTTTGCGGATGCATTAAAGTTTTCATGCTCTTTGGTGTGCATGGCTTCTTGACCAATAAAAGCACTGATTTCTTTTTGCAATGCTTGATTGTCTTTAATTGCTGGGTGATAACGCACTGCGCGTACAGAATCAATAAATAACTTTTCACCATCTGGGAACAAAGCAGATAATGCCGTCATGAAATGTGTAATACCTGCAGAGTCATTTGCCCAGTATTCAGGTACATCGTCAAAATTAAAATCCATACGACGTACAGGGAAGGTTGCACCAGCACGGTTTGAAATATTCACTTTTGCATTCATTGCAGTTACTCCTATTAAGCGAGATATCACTTAAATTCTTTATGTTTGTTTTTCTCTTTCTTTATCTTACTTTTTTATAATTTTTGGATAATTGCAGATTAGGTCACACAAATATCAGTTAAGGACAGCTTTAGACTGTAATTGTCTGACAATTTATAGGTTTTGTTTTAGCCATAAAAAAAGCGCCCCATAGGAGCGCTTTTTTATACACAATC
>NZ_JBXPBY010000026.1:0-15505 GCF_056930735.1 Acinetobacter sp. B-6
CCCTGATTTGAGGAGTTTTGCCAAACCATAATCGCCATTGCCTGCATTGTTGTTGACAATGACCAAGTCTTTGACACCAAGCTCAATCAATCCATCAATCAGCTCTGCGGGTTGTCCTGCCGTTCCAAAGCCGCCAATCATAATGGTTGAACCATCCTTGATTTTTGATAGGACTTCCACCATGGATAAAGAACTTTTATCAATCATAAGACTTAACCTTTGTCTATGTTTCCAAATTGCTATGCATAAATGAGTCAGAACATATTTATGCATAGCGATCTAAAACAGGTCATGAGATAAACGCTGTTATCTCACGACCTCACGCATAAAAAATTTCTAATTAAGCACTTGCACGGCGACGATCTACTTCAGTCGTTGGTGCATCTACTTTTTCTTTTACTAATTCAACATTGAAAGTAATGTGTTTGAATGGTTTGTTAACACCACGACGAGCAAGTTCAGCTTCATCAGTGACATCTTCTGCAGTAGCAACTAAACCTTCACGTGTAGCAAATGCAAAGTCATCCCATAGGTACTTGTCACCTTCAATATTAAATTGAGTGGTGAGTTTGCGATAACCTGGTGCAGAGACAAAATAGTGAACATGCGATGGGCGATTTCCATGACGTCCCAGCAAATTGAGTAGCGCTTGTGTTGTTCCTTCAGGTGGACAGCCATAACCCACTGGCATGGTGGTTTGAGCAACATACTGACCATTGGCATCAGTTAAAATACTACGACGTAAATTAAAATCAGATTGAGATTTATCAAAGAAAGAATAGTTGCCTAGACTATTGGCATGCCAAACTTCAACTTTGGCACCTTCAAGAATGTTGCCATCTGCATCTGTGACTTTCCCCTCGATAAACAGGGTATCAACATGATCTGATTCAGAACCATCATCCATACGGGCAAAGCCCACGGATTCAGGTGCACCTGCAACATATAATGGACCTTCGATCGTGCGTGGTGTTCCACCTGTAATACCAGCTTTCGCATCGGCTTCATCAGCACGTAAATCTAAATAGTGTTCTAAGCCTAATCCTGCTGCCAACAGACCAAGCTCGTTGGCTTGACCAGCATCGGTAAAGTATTCTAAACCTTTCCAAAGCTCAGTTTGAGATATATCCAAGTCTTCAATAGCTTGGAATAAATCTCCGAGTAGACGAACCACAATTTGCTGAACACGTGGATTCACTTCACCTGTTGCAGTGTCTACATTCATTTGTTGAACTAATTTATCTATTTCTTGGCGGTTCATACTGATTCTCCTGAAGTATGAAAGGTGTTACGTGGCTTGCTTTGCTTACTCATGGTTGATTGATGAAATATTTAAACCAACAGCTTTGCTTGCTCCATTGCTCACCACAGTCCTTGTTAATTACGTTGATAAAAAAATGATCAATACAGTTTAACTGTCATCTTCACGCACAGATGATGGGTGACGATTTAAAGCCATCACTTCAATATTCATGTAAGGGTACAGTGGAAGACCTTGTAAAATGCTATGCAGTTCTTCGTTGCTCTCAACATCAAAAATACTGATGTTTGAATACTGTCCTGTAATGCGCCAAATATGACGCCACTTGCCTTGTCGTTGTAAATCTTGTGAATATGCCTTTTCAACAGCTTTAATTTCATTGGCTTTTTCAGCAGGCATATCCAGTGGGATATTTACATCCATTCTGACTTGGTAAAGCATGGGAACTCCTTGAATTATTTACGACGTAGCTTGTCAATTTTGTCTTCATCCAGTTCAATACCTAACCCAGAAGCTGTCGGAATTTTCAGCTCAAAATTTTCATATTGAAGTGGTTTTTTTAAAATTTGTTCTGTGAGCAGCAATGGACCAAATAGTTCAGTGCCATAAGCCAAGTTACTGAATGTTGAAAAAACATGGGCTGAGGCGATCGTACCTACAGGTCCTTCCAGCATGGTGCCGCCATAGAGATCGATTCCCGCTAGATTGGCTAACTTTCCAACTTCACATGCTTCAATTAAGCCACCTGATTGAGCGACTTTTACTGCAAAAACGGATGCTGCATTGCATTTCGCCAGTTCATAAGCACTTTGTGGTCCCATTAAGGACTCATCTGCCATAATCGCAATATCAAACTTTCGCGTTAAGCGTTGCATAGCATCAATATTTTGAATTGCACAAGGTTGTTCGATCAAATCAACCCCGCCATCTTGAAGCATTTTGATGCCTTTAATTGCGGTTAATTCAGACCATGCTCGGTTGACATCGACTCGAATTGAAATCTCACTGCCCAATGCTTGTTTAATGGCCAACACATGTTCAATATCTTGCTCTAAAGGTCGCGACCCAATTTTTAATTTGAAAATGTTATGACGTTTTGCGGTAATCATTTTCTTGGCTTCAGCAATATCTTTTTCGGTATCGCCAGAAGCCAATACCCACAATACTGAAATAGTGTCGCGTAAACGCCCACCTAATAATTCACTGACAGGAATTCCCAAACGTTGAGATTGAATATCCAATAAAGCAGTTTGAATGGCACATTTTGCAAAACGGTTACCATTGATATTACGCTGAATCACTTGCATGGTTTGTGCAATATTCAATCCAGACAAAGTCTTGAGTAAAGGTGCAAAATAAGTGTCAATATTGGTTTGAACACTTTCAGGACTTTCTTCACCATAACCTAAACCACCTATTGTGGTTGCTTCCCCCCAGCCAACAAAACCATCTTCAGTCGTGATTTTAATCAGCACCAAAGTTTGTGTTTGCATCGTCGCAACCGCCATCTTATGAGGGCGTATTGTCGGGATCTCGACTAACAGTGTTTCTATGGACTTATACATACTGCGAATTTCTTAAGTATTAATCTATTTATATACCCTAAATTAATGTAATATCTTTAACTAGGCTGGATTTGGTATTTTTAGATACTTAAAAAGTATATTTTGGTGCGAGATAGATAAAATGGAATTAAGACATCTTCGTTACTTTGTGACTGTGGTTGAAGAGCAAAGTATTACCAAAGCGGCTGAAAAATTATGTATTGCGCAACCGCCCCTGAGCCGACAGATTCAAAATCTTGAACAAGAACTGGGCATCCTATTATTTGAACGTGGTTCGAGACCTGTAAGAACAACGGAAGCAGGGCAGTTTTTTTATCAACATGCGGTACAAATTTTAACCCATACAGCTCAAGCGGCATCTATGGCAAAACGAATTAGTGCAGTCAATAAAATTGTACGTATCGGTTATGTCAGTTCACTTTTATATGCGCTGTTGCCCCAAATCATTTACTTGTTTCGTCAACGTCATCCTGATATTGAAGTGGAATTAATTGAATGTGGGACCAAAGACCAAATTGAAGCATTAAAGCAAGGTAAAATTGATTTAGGTTTTGGTCGTTTAAGAATTAGTGACCCTGCGATTAAACGTATTGTACTTCGTGAAGAAAAGCTGAAATTGGCTGTACATAAAAATGATCATCTCGCTGAATATATCGACCAAGGTGTTTATTTATCACAAATTACTCATGAAACGATTTTCTCTTATCCCGCAACTCAAAAACCCAATTTCTCTACCTTAATTCAGTCGATTTTTACTGAACTGGGATTGGTACCCAAAAATATGGTTGAAGTGCGTGAAATTCATATGGCTTTAGGCTTGGTCGCATCAGGCGAGGGGATTTGTTTGATTCCTGAAAGTGCCAGTGATATTGGGATGAAGAATTTAGTTTATGTGCCTATTTTAGATTTGGAAGCCTATAGTCCAATTTCGTTATCAGTTCGAAATATGGATCAAAGTAGTTATGTGCCGAACATACTTGCATGTGTGAGAGAGGTTTTTGAGCAAGAAAACATTAGCTTAAAAATGAATCTGTAAATGGTCTCAATCTATGCAACTACTGCATGGAAACGTTCTTATATTCTGGATTTGGAATACATGTGCTTAGAACGCTTCCATTTAACACTTCAAGTTTTGATGAAATAGTGCAATTCATTTTTAAACCATTGATCAATGCTTTAAATTTTTTTCCATTGCAGATTTTCTTCATCAAAATTGATTAAAAAAGATGTTCCCGATTCATCACCAACCAGATAAGAAGATGGATTGACCATGAGGACTTTTAATAAGGTTCCTGCTTCAATGGTGATTGGGCGTAAATTTTCTTTCGTTAATGTAACGGGTTGAAGTAATTCAATGATTTCCATTTTTTAAATTAACCTGTTGTTTGACTAAAAATTCATTCATTCATCATGACATAAATGAAGACCTGAGGCTGAAACTTAAATTAAAAAGGTTCAATTTAATGTATTTATATGTAATCTAAAGAATATTGATCAAGATTAAGCTAGATTTTGATGTGTATGCAAAATCTAGCTTTTCATGTTTACAAAGTGATGTTAGCACCAAGAACTTTAACAAATTGGGCTAACCAAGCAGGATGTGCAGGCCATGCAGGCGCAGTCACCAAATGACCATCAGTCACGGCTTCAGTAACAGCTATATCTGCATATTGACCACCTGCCAGTTTAACTTCAGCGGCACAAGCAGGGTAGGCAGAACATAGACGACCTTTTAATACATCAGCAGCAGCCAGTAGTTGTGCGCCATGACAGACTGCGGCAATCGGTTTCTTTACAGTATCGAATTCACGCACAATTTCAACAACACGTGCATTCATTCGCAAATACTCAGGCGCACGACCACCAGGAATTACCAAGCCGATATAATTTTGCACATCAACTTGGTCAAAATCATAGTTAATTGCAAAGTTATGACCACGTTTTTCACTATAGGTTTGTTCACCTTCAAAATCATGGATTGCCGTGGCTATACTGTCACCATTTTTCTTATCTGGGCAGACTGCATGGACGGTATAACCTAATCCTGTAAGGAATTGGAAAGGAACCATGGTTTCATAATCTTCAGCATAATCACCGACTAACATCAAAATTTGTTTAGACATTTTTTCACCTGCTGTTCAAAAAATAGTTCTCCTTTCAGGTAAAATAACATGCTCAGATTGCAGTTTTAAGTTGAATTTATACGGCTTTAGTCTTAATTTTATTCAGAACGTTGTAATCAATAGATATGTAAATTTCTTATTCTAAAGCAAGACTTTTCAGCTTGAGAAAATAACGCTTGAAGCTCAATCCACAACAGGAAGAAGTCGCCGACTTATTTTAAAAGTGATGAATATAGGATTAAAAAGGAAAAATATGAAAAAGTATCTTTTGGGTATTGGTTTAGTGCTTGCAGCAACAGTAAATCATGCTGCGACGCAACAAACAGTGTATCGGGGAATGGGGGAGGCATCTTCACAATTTCCAAGCTTTAAAAAAATGTTCAAAGATGGACTAATCAATAAAAAGGCAGAAGTTTCTAGATATGATTACAATGATGTCTATCGACTTAAGAAACCCCTAAATTTTATGGGACAAAGCGTCGTTTTGGTTTCAGATGAGTATATGTCTCAATACGCTGGGTGTTGTGTAAGTGAGGGTTGGGGAGCACTTGTCGCAAAAAATACAGATTTAAAACAATTAACTCAATTTGCAAAAGCCAATCAATGTTCATTGACTGAAATGGATCGAAACAGTACAGACTACTATTATTACAAGCTGAAACAGCTGCCAAAAGCACAATATTATGAACTTTCTTGTCGTGAACGAGATCTAGAAAACCAGCAGTAATTTGCATTCAATACATTCGCCAAATCCCCTTTAAAGGGGATTTGGGTTTTATTAGCGATGTGTTTTATAAACGTTGCATTTTATAGAAGTCGAGATTTCCAAGTTCAATTGAAGACAGTTAAACCTAATAATAACGTGACTACAGAATCAGTACACCTGTTCCTGCACCAATCAACATTAACCAAACTGGATGAACATTTTTAAACACACTAAGTACTATAGTCAGGACAACGATTGCAATCAGTAAAATATTTTGTGCAGATGCCTGAGCAATAATCCATGCACTGACGAGCACTAAACCTACAGTAATGGGCTTTAATGCTTTTTCAAATCTCGCACGTAATGGATGGCTTTTAAAATTATTCCAAAATTTCAGTGCATAGACAGTGATAAGTGAAGAAGGTCCGAATTTGGCAAAAGATGTAACAAGCAATCCCATCGGTCCTGCAACATGCCAGCCGACTAAAGGCACAATCATCATATTTGGACCAGGCGCAGCCTGTGCCATAGCAAACATAGAACTGAATTGTTCAGCGGTCATCCATTGATGAACCACCACAACTTGGTGTTGCATTTCTGGCAAAATGGCATTACCACCGCCAAATGCCAGTAAAGACAATTGAGTAAAAACCAAAGTGAGTGCAATTAGGACATACATTTTGCTTTACTCCTGAGTGAATCTACGTTGTTTAAAGGCTAAAACAGCCATATTCACAGTGACTAAAATCAACAGCGTCAATGCCAAAGGTAGTTTGATTAGCAACATGAAAATAATGGTCAGCAAGATGGTGAAATAAGTTAGTTTACTTTTCATGATTGGTTTCAACATTTTAAAACCTGTGGCAAACAGTAAACCTGCTGCTGCAGCCGCTAAACCTTGGATCATGTGGCGAACGATGACAATATCTTGGAAATTGACATACATTTGATACAGTGAAATCACAATCAATGTGGGTGCCAACATCAATCCGAATACCGCACTGAATGCACCTTTAACACCAGCAAAATCATAACCAATCGCGACAGCCATATTGACAATATTGCCGCCGGGTAGAATTTGGCAGACCCCAAGCAAGTCTGTAAATTTTTCAGCCGTTAGCCATTTTTGATCTTCAACAATTAAACGATGAGCCAGTGGTAGTACACCGCCGAATCCCATTAAGCCAAGCTTCATAAAGCCTAAAAATAATGCTTTGCAATTCGGTGTTTCAATGGCTTGCTCCATTGGCATTGCTTCACTATTCATTTAGACCTCTTCAATTTGCTGTGCTGAGTGGATTGAATGTGATTATCTGCTTGTTGAGTTATAATTAAAAATGCTATTTTTGCTGTTATTCATACCTAAAAAGTATGGTTATATTGAATTGTTTTCTACAACATGACGCATTATTCGCTTGATACATTTTTATATGAAGGGAGCCACATGATTGATATTCATAAACTCAATGCTTTTGTTGCTGTGGTTGAGGAAAGTAATATTTCTCGTGCAGCCGTACGTTTGAATATGCAACAACCACCATTAACACGCATAATCAAAAGTCTGGAAGATGAATTAGATACCCAATTATTAAAGCGATTACCTCGTGGAGTTGAGGCAACTGAAGCAGGTAAAGCACTCTATCAAGAAGCAGTCACGATCCTTGCACATGCCCAAGCGATTCCTAAACGTGTGCAGAATATCTCGAAAGGATTGGAAGGGCAGATCAATATCGGTTTCACAAATTCAGTCAGTTTGCATTCATTTTTACCTGCATTGTTACGGAATTTCCGTGAGAATTTTCCTGCTGTATCCATTCATTTAGAAGAAGATGCCAGTAGTTCATTGATTGATTCAATTATTAATGAAAAAAATGACATTGTATTTTTACGTAAACCCGCGCCGATAAACTTGGGGTTAAAAAGCTTACATGTCTTGGATGAGCCATTGATTGTCGCTTTGCCGAGTAATCATCCTTTAACTTTACAGGGTGATGTGATTCATCTGTTGGATTTAGAACCCTATGACTTTGTACTATATCGTCGTTTGGCGGGTCAGGACTTATTTGACAATATTTTGGCATGTTGCTATCAGGCGGGTTTTAGTCCAAGAATTGTCCAAGAAGCACCTCGCTTAACCTCAAGTTTAAATTTGATCGCTGCGGGAATTGGTTTATCGATTGTTCCAGAAGCGATTCGAGATTTTTGGAATAAACAGATCGTTTATAAAGCATTACAAGCAGATACCACTTGTATTGCACCGATTTATGCGGTGTATCAACAAGATGCTGAAAATGTACGTTTAAAACATATTTTAAATTTACTGGATTAATGACATCATTTTTTGTATTTAAAGCAGGGTGTTTTTAGAACAGATATTCGTAAGTGCTATCTGACAATGACTCTATCGAGCATATGTATCGGTAAGCTAAGCGAAATTAAAAAATTAACGCAATCATTGCATTTTTGCTACACATAAAAGTTGAGCTCGGGATTAGTATTATCTTTTTAAATTCAAGCGTTAAAATTAAAATTGAGGATAGGCTTTTGAAACTCAAATTTGTAAAAAATGTTTTAGTATCAGCAATGATGTTGTCCTCTACAGTTTTATGGGCAGAAACAGTAGCGACAGCAGTTCAAATGACGCCTACCACTGTAAAAGATCAGAAAAAATCGGGGATTGACCATCAATATTTTGATCAAACTGTAAAAGGCAGTGATGATTTTTATCAACATGTGAATGGTGGCTGGATAAAAAATACGGAAATTCCAGCAGATAAATCTCGTTGGGGCACATTTGATATTTTGCATGAAGAATCATTAAAACAACTGCACGATATCGTCGATGAACTGTCAAAGCAACAGTTGGTTAATGGAAGTTCTGAACAAAAAGTTGCGACCCTATATGCTAATTTTATGGATGAAAAGCGTATAGAAACATTAGGTATTCAACCAATTCAAGCTGAAATCGAAAATGTTGATGCCCTTAAAAGTAAAAAAGATATTGCCCAATTAGCCGCACATTTTTCACGAATTGGTGTCACCAGCCCGTTTGATGTAGGCGTTGACCAAGACATGAAAAACTCTACACAAATGATTGCAATGATGGGACAAAGTGGTTTAGGTTTGCCTGATCGTGATTATTACTTAAAAAATGATGCAAAATTTAAAAAGGTACGTTCACAATATTTAAGCTATATCGAGAAAACGCTAAAATTGGCGGGTGATACTCAAGCTGCACAACATGCTCAAGCCATTTTAAAATTAGAAACGCAGATCGCGAAAATACAGTGGAGTAATGTCCAAAATCGTGATGTAACCAAACTCTACAATATTTATAAGGTTGAAGACTTAGCCAAACTTAGTCCAAAAATTGATTGGAAAACCTATTTAGAAAAACAAGAGCTGGCAGATAAAATTAAAACCATACAAGTGATTCAACCGAGTTATTTTAAAGGTTTGAGCCCAATTGTTGACAATACCTCGTTGGATGCTTGGAAAGCTTATTTCAAGTTCCATTTGGTGAGTGATTTTTCACCTTTACTCAGTAAAGCTTTTGTCGATAACAGTTTTGATTTCTATAGCAATCAACTCCGAGAAATCAAAGAACAAAAACCGCGTTGGAAGCGTGGTGTGCAATTGGTCGAAGGTACTTTGGGTGAAAGTCTCGGACAGATCTATGTGAAAAAATATTTTTCTGCTGAGAAAAAGCAACGCATGGAATTACTGGTTCAAAACCTGATGAAAGCCTATTCACAAAGTATTGAACAATTGGATTGGATGAGTCCAGCAACCAAAGTCCAAGCACAGAAAAAGCTGGCAAGTTTTGCGGTGAAAATCGGGTATCCAAACAAATGGCGTGATTACTCAGCTTTGGACATAAAAAATGATGATTTGATTGGTAATGTGATTCGTTCACGTGAGTTTGAACATCAATATGCGTTGAATAAATTGGGCAAACCGGTTGATCGTGATGAATGGGGAATGACACCACAAACGATCAATGCGTATTACAATGCTTCTTTAAATGAAATTGTTTTCCCTGCAGCTATTTTGCAACCTCCATTTTTTGATATGAATGCTGATGATGCAGTCAACTACGGTGCGATTGGTGCAATTATTGGTCATGAAATCAGTCACGGTTTCGATGACCAAGGCAGTCAATTTGATGAGTTGGGCAATATGAAGAATTGGTGGACTGCAGAAGATCATCGAAAATTTAAAGAAAAAACCAATGCACTGGTGGCTCAATACAATGCCTATGAACCGATCAAAGGCTACCATGTTAATGGCGAGCTAACCTTGGGTGAAAACATTGCGGATAATTCTGGTTTGGCGATCGCCTATAAAGCCTATCAATTGTCCTTAAATGGTCAGCCAGCACCAGTGTTAGACAATTTAACCGGTGAACAGCGTTTCTATATCGGTTGGGCTCAAGCATGGCGTTCGAAAATCACTGATGCGATGCAAGTGGAATTCCTAAAAAGAGATCCACATTCGCCAGATAAAGTGCGTGGCAATGCAACTTTGCTGAATCAAGCACCATTTTATGATGCATTCCATCTTAAACAGGGAGATAAAATGTATTTGCCTGCAAATAAACGTGTCACTATTTGGTAATACCAAAAAAAACCTGCCAAGCTTGTTGATGGTTTGGTAGGTTTTTCATTCTCATCTCTATTACTGGCTCATTATTACCTTTTGAAAATCGCTGTTTAGGTTGAGCTTTTCTGACTTTAAATTAATTGATTATCCCTAATTCATTTTTTTGTGATTTTTTTATCATTTTATCCGGATAAATAGTGAATAAATTCAATAGAATAAGTTTGTTATTTTGGGTTGATTACGCTATTTTGTTAAAAAAATACAATTGAGAAATGTTAGGTGAATTTAAAAGCATTCTTGTGGTTTACTGGGGCTGGTTGTTTACTACAGGCTTGTACAAGCATTAATACTTCAACATCTGATACATTTAAACAATATGCGTCTCCGCAAGAAATGATTGATAAGAAAAATATCAATGATAATCAACGGTCATCTAAAGAATATGTTTATGATTGGGGACCTAAACAAGGTCATCAAACGGTGCAGTCATTGACACCGAAAACTTATTTAAACAGTTATTGTGTTGCTAAAGGTGGGCGTTTTAGCCAAGTTCAAACCAGTACGATGAATTTGGTCAAAGATGTATGGACAAAGAAATTATTGAATACCTATAGCAGTGTAAAACAAGGGATTGGTGCATATCACTGTGTCGAAACGAATGGTCAACAATGGTATGTTTCAATTGAACCGTTATCTGAACGAAAGCTAGAGCAGAGTGAAACCCGTGCTGTTATCTTGCAAACCAAAATTATATCTCTGGATGAATTAAAAAAACTGTATAACACTAAATCCAATGTCACAAATGCCCAGCAAGAAAAGAAAGCAAAAAATCATCCTGCTAAAAGTACTGAAATAAAAGCCAATAATTTAAAAAATACACCTGTAAATATTGCCGTGAAAACTGCTCCTATAAAACCGATCGAGGAAAAGAAAACAGTTACGCAGATGGTGGGGGAAGTGAAAGAAAAACCGCAAACTGAAAAAGTAGTGACCACACCACAAGCACAGCAAATGCAATTATATAGCGCTGCACGTAAAGATTTAGGACGTGGACAAAATCAGATTAATGCCTGTAATAATGCTGAACGCGCCTATAATTATGGGCGTTTACATGGAGCAAGTGGAATCAATGTCTATGCAGAATCAGGTGTTTTAGTGGCAAGATGTTTAACCAATGTACCGAGTTATAGTCAACGGTTCTCTAATCCGCAAGATCGAGCTAAACGGATTTTGCAGAATTTATCCACCAACCAAAATCATGCAGTTGCGAAACATATGTTAAAACAAATGAAGTGATAATGACTTGGTCGTGGTAGCTCAGTGGCATTGATTCAAACCTCAATTAGTCTAAGATTCTTACAAGCAAATGAAATATTGCTTTGATGAGATTGAAGATTGAGCGAATGATCAGTTGAAAAATAACCTCAACAATAAATTCTTTTATAAAGCTTCCTAGTTTTTTTAAGATGCGAAAGACCCATTTGAACATTGCACTGATTTTTTTAAAGATATAATCAAATATCATTATAAAAGGTTTATGTTTATGCAATAGCCAGCACTGTTGGAGTTTGCTTATGCTGATTCTTGGAGGATGCTTACAAAAAATCAGCATGTACAGCCAAATCGAGAAAATAATACCTATACCTGAGAGTGTGATGTACAACATTGACATAAAGTTTTGTTTTTAATTTTCACATGATGTTTGTAGTGTATTCTAATCACATTCATGTCAATTTTTTTAGATAATGATCAATTTCTAAAAAAGACATTCAAAAGTATGTATAGAAAAATGCTCAGAAACAAGCGAACCAAAGAATCAACAGACTGGAAACAATACATTTTCAATTTATTTGAATTTTAGTGTTGTGCCTGAAAATGAGAACTTGATCAATTTACAGAGTCACAAAAGTGCTGATTCATCATTTATGTTAAAACTGGATCAGTCTTCAATTGGAAATTTTCCCATGTCACGCCCAGTTCTTTCCTTTATTTCAAATCAGTTCTCAAAACTTGGACGCACTGTGTTGATCGCTAGCGCATTGATGGGAACTGCACAATTTGCTGTTGCAGGACCCACAGTCGACCAACTTAGCGATTGTTTAGTCAAAGCGACAACTGCGACAGATAAGACCACTGTATTGCAATGGACTTTCGCCGCCTTATCAGCTCATCCTGACTTAAAAGCATTAAGTAATGTCAGTGATGCTCAAAGAACCCAACTTGATCAGAAATTCGCTCAGGTTTTACAACGTGTTATTGTTGAACAGTGTTCTGCACAAGCCAAAGCTGTTATTCAAACTGAAGGCTTACAAGCTGTTGGTGATAGTTTTCAAGAGTTAGGGCGTAGTACAGGAGAAGATATTGTTAAAAACTCTGAGGTGAAGAAACAGTTACAGGGCGTACTACGCTATGTCGACTTAAACAAACTGGTCATGACATTTTTAACTCCAGATATTTGGAATAAATTGGGTACGATTCGTCAATAAATCATCTTACTAAGCATCTTTAGCAAAGCGCATTTTGTTCACTATATGAATTAAAAATTGTAATGCTACCCCCTGACTCTTTCTTATTTATGGTTAAGGAGGGTAGAGGGGTATTCACAAAAAAAATTAAACTTAAACTGATTTTATGCCCATAAATTATAGTTGCTTGCACCTTATTGAAAGATTGGTTTTTTAAACTATTTACATGCTATCTTGATGATTGAATTGTAAGAATGCGCTAGGTCAATTGAATGGATTTTGTAAAACTGTTTCTTTATAAACAATGGTCAGATCAACGCTTATTCAAAGCCATTGCACAGATCGACCAAGAAAAATATTTAGATGATTATCAGTTTGCTCAACAACAATTCAATCATATGATCATTGTCGAAGAGTTATTTCGAACCCGACTAGAACATAAAAAAGCGTTACATACACAGACCAATACTGAAGTTTTACCTACATTTGATGAGTTACAACAACGGATTGAACATTCTCATGCATGGTGGATTGAATTTGTAGAAAATATTCAATCAGATCAACTTGCTGAAATTGTGCATTTTCAATTTATCGATAAAAAAACAGGCTCTCTTTCAATAGAAGAAATTCTTTTTCATATCATCAATCATGGCACATACCATCGGGGGAATATTGCCCATGCCTTGCATCATGCTCAAGTGATTCATCCAGCGGATACATATACAGTTTTTATTCATCAACATGAACCTGAGCGTAGAGCTGGTTAGAGCATTTCATTTTCCAAATATTAAATTAAAATTTTTAACAATAGACCCAGACCTATGGACAAGAAAGCAGTCAAGATTTTACTTAAAACCATGAAGCACTCTCAGGATGAATGCTTAGAAAATTGGTTTTATTGGGACAGGTATATGAAATTTATTATGGATGATGAATTTGAATACGCAAAAAGTCATTCAGTCATGTTTGAACCAGAGAAAATAAGCCATAATGAGATTTGCACAAGAATCAAAAATGCAGTGGATCATATTGAAAAACAAGATGTTGTAAATGCATTTATCTATAGTCTCAGTACCCGACAATTAGAATATCGTTCCTTTTTATCGAGTTATTGTATTGGCAAAAGTTTGATTGAACATGATTTTCTAGAGAGCCCAGAGCCGAATTCAACAATCTGTGCCGTGTGCGGTCTACATCGATTTGAATTTGAAGATCCGATTGAATTTAATACGATGAATTATTTCAAATACAAACATGGAAGCTGTACAGTGAATTTGATTTCAGTTCTATTCGATTTAGAGCAGTTTCCTAGACTTCCTGTTGTTAAACCAAGTGAGATAGATTTCAGTATTCTCAACCAACTCAAATCAATTATTGAGCATGCACAACCCAATGACAGAATAGCGCAATTGAAGAAGAGTATTGCTCAAGCTGTTAAATCAAATGATGAAGAGCGTTTGGGGCTTTTAGAAATTTTTGGTGTGATTGGTATTTTGCATGATGATGAACATTTTGGCTATGTAGACCAATATGTGACTTATCCTGAAAGGGTACATCGCCCTATTAGAAATGATGATGTAAACTACCCTACACGATGGTGGCAAGGAAAGTTTGGCGTTGATCAAGAAAAATGGGATTATTGGTTTAAGAGTAAATAATCAGCAGTAGATGTAAGGCATGGCATTGAAAGCTTTATAAGATTAAACAATAGATTTATCGCATTGATTTTATTGATCTAGAAATTACATTTAATGAATGAGCTTTTTAACGCATTGACTATAAGAGATTTTTGCTTTCTGAAATAAAAAATAAGTCTTATGATCGTATCAATTGTTTTATAGATTGGTTAAGATTTAATTGTCAAAATTCAACCAATACGTATGATTAATTAAATGATACGCATGAGGTAAAATCTTATGCAAGCGAAATTGACCTTATCTATAAATAAAAAAGTGATTGAACGGGCGAAACTTTATGCTCAGGAACATGAGCAGAGTGTTTCGAGTTTGGTTGAAGCTTATTTAGATCGTATTTCAGCACACACAGAAACTTCCAGTAATATTCAAGCACCTATTACTTGAAGCTTAATCGGTATGTTTGCCGATCAAGACCAAGGGCAGGATTATAAGACACTGCTTTCTGAAGCTTGTATGGAAAAACATAAATGAGCGAGCGGATATTTATTGATTCTGATGTGATTTTGGATGTGGCTTTAGCGCGTCAGCCTTTTGTTCAGGCAAGTCAAATTGTTTTAACGCTGTGTGAGAAAGGGTAATTTACAGGGTGCGTTTCTTCGAACAGTAGTGCAAATATCTACTATATTTTGCGTAAGTTGGGGGTGATGAAAAAGCTCGTCTTTTTATTCAACAACTTTTAAAATTTTTGGTGATCATCCCTGTTGATCATGTTGGGATTTCTCAAGCGCTGGTGTCTAAGTTTTCTGATTCTAAAGATGCAATTCAATATTTTTCTGCGTTGAGTTTTGGTTGCCGCAAAATCGTAACGAGAAATATTAAAGATTATAAATTTGCTGAAATAAGTGTTGTTTCACCGAGTGTTTTTGTTGGCTGAGCATATTTTCCCAAATTAAATTTTTTGTCAATATTTGGTCATTAAAAGCACTCTCCAAAATTAGACTAAAAGTGTTCAACTTTTGGAGTGCAGTTCAGCAATGGTGGTGTTTATTTAGGAATAAATGATTACCAAAAGACAACATCTTACTTTTATAATGATTAAAAAATTAATAAATAAAGTGTTTAGTTTTTAGCTTTCCAAGAATATTT
>NZ_JBXPBY010000027.1:0-12580 GCF_056930735.1 Acinetobacter sp. B-6
TAGCGTGGATTGGCAAAAAGTCGACGATGTGATTTATGGTTGTGCCAATCAGGCAGGTGAAGACAACCGAAATGTGGGTCGTATGTCTGCATTATTGGCAGGGCTGCCTGTTGAAGTGCCTGCAACTACAGTCAATCGTTTATGTGGTTCGTCACTGGATGCGATTGCGATGGCAGCACGGGCGATTAAAGCCAATGAAGCCGATCTGATCATTGCTGGTGGTGTGGAAAGCATGAGTCGAGCACCCTATGTAATGGGTAAATCCGACAGTGCTTTCGGGCGTAGCCAAAAAATTGAAGACACCACCATGGGTTGGCGCTTTATCAATCCAAAGCTAAAAGACATGTATGGTGTAGAAACCATGCCACAAACGGCTGAAAATGTGGCTGAGCAATTCAACATCAACCGTGTTGATCAAGATCAGTTTGCATTGAACAGCCAGCAACGTACAGCAGCAGCACAGGCACAGGGCTTTTTTAAACAAGAAATTGTTGCTGTGACCATTCCTCAGCGTAAAGGTGATGCTTTGTTGGTGGATCAAGATGAGCATCCACGGGCTTCAACCACATTGCAAGCCTTACAAAAATTAAAAGGTGTGGTGAAAGCAGAAGGTACGGTAACTGCGGGTAATGCTTCAGGAATTAATGATGGTGCAGCCGCTTTACTGATCGCATCAGATCAAGCCGTTGCACAATATCAATTAAAACCACGTGCCAAAATCATTGCAGCAACAACTGTCGGTATAGAACCTCGAATCATGGGATTTGCACCTGCACCAGCGATCAAGAAATTACTTCAACAGGCAAATCTGAGTTTGGCGCAGATGGATGTGATTGAACTGAATGAAGCCTTTGCCGCCCAAGCTTTAGCGGTGACTCGTGATTTAGGCTTGGCAGATGATGATGCACGGGTCAATCCGAATGGTGGTGCAATTGCTTTGGGGCATCCATTGGGTGCATCAGGTGCTCGCTTGGTGACAACCGCCCTCAACCAACTTGAACAGATTCAAGGGCAATATGCTTTGTGTTCAATGTGCATCGGTGTGGGTCAAGGCATCGCTATGATTATTCAACGCGTTTAATTTTAATTTAAAACAAGATTTTGTAGCCAACCACCAAAGTTGTTGGTCTTTCAATATCATCAAACAGGCAAAAGGATCAGTTTCTATGCCAACATTCCAGTCAGATGATGCTGTCATTCATTATCAAACATGGGGTAAGCCGACTCAGCCTGCCCTTGTATTTTCCAATTCGTTGGGTACTCAACTGAGTATGTGGCAGGCACAAATTGAATATTTTCAAAAAGATCATTTTGTCATAGCCTATGACACCCGTGGTCATGGGCAATCGACAGCACCTCAAGGACCCTATTCTATCGAACAGTTGGGTCAAGATGTCATTCATTTATTGGATCAGCTCAATATTCAAAAAGCAGATTTTTGCGGAATTTCAATGGGTGGCTTAACAGGTCAATGGTTGGCGATTCATCATCCGCAACGATTTAACCATGTTGTGATCTGCAATACTGCTGCAAAAATTGGTCAGGAATCTGCTTGGTTAGCACGTGCCGAATTGGTGCGTGAGCAAGGCTTAACCCCGATTGCAGAAACAGCAGCGCTTCGTTGGTTTACCGAGCCCTTTATCCAAAGTCAAACAGCGATTGTAAAATCCATGAGTAACGACCTCGCAGCTAGCAGCACAGAGGGTTATGCAAGTTGTTGTGAGGCTTTGGCTAAAGTGGATTTAACCACTCGAATCAATAGCATTACGGTACCTGTCTTGGTGATTGCTGGTGCACAAGATCCAGTGACGACTGTTGTAGATGGGCAATTTATGCAGGAGCAAATCCCTGAGTCTGAACTCTTTGTGATTGAAGCATCGCATATTTCCAATGTAGAAAAACCGCAACAATTTAATCAAGCCTTGGCAGATTTTCTAGTCTCTTGATGATTTTAAATCTTCTTTGAATCTGCAGTCTTAAGTAAAAACTCACAATGGTGAGTTTTTACTGTTCAATTCATTGGTTTTTAGAATATTAATTCGCCTCCGAAGCCTCATTCTTTCCACTCAACATCTTAGCTTCGCCATAAAGTAGAAAAACTGCTCCAAGATGTTTTGAATATGATTCAAACCTTTGATTTATTAAATAAATTCAAATGGTGATATAGCTATGGATTGAATCGGTTGTCATCTCGATGCATGCTGATCTCTTTATGGTAGATCAATTTTCTTTAATCGATAATCCAAGGTCGCCCGACTAATTCCCAAAATTCGAGCAGCTTCTGAAACATTTTGGCGACTTTTGTCCATAGCCGTGCGAATAATATCTTGTTCAAATTGTTCCAAGGAAAAATGTTCAGTCAATAATTCATCAATATTGATATTCATGTGTGTCGAATGAGATGTACTTTCCACATCTTTATGCTGTGGAAATAAACTGTCTAATTTTATTTCCTGTTGATGATCCGTCAATAATGTTGCACGTTCTAACAAATTTTCTAATTCACGAATATTACCCGGCCAATCATATTTCATGACGAAACTTTTAGCTTTATCACTTAAGCCTTTTAAGGTTTTGTCGTACATATTTTCAAACCGTGCCAAAAAGTGATTGATCAATAAAGGAATATCTTCTTTACGCTCACGTAAAGGTGGAATCAAAACAGGAAAAATATTAAGGCGATAATATAAATCTGCTCGAAACTTGCCATCTTTCACAGCTTGTTCCAAATCCTCATTGGTTGCTGCAACAATTCTGACATCAACTTGACGGGTACGAGTATCTCCTACCCGTTCAAACTCACCCTCTTGTAACATTCTTAACAAGGCAGCTTGCGCACGTGGTGAAAGCTCAATGACTTCATCAAGAAAAATCGTTCCACCGTGAGCACGTTCAAATTTTCCCATTCGAGATTGAGTCGCCCCTGTAAATGCACCTTTTTCAACACCAAAAAGTTCTGACTCAATCAAATCTGGAGGAATACAAGCACAATTGACCGCAACAAAGGGTTGGAGTTTACGCTGACTGGCATTATGGATACCACGAGCAAATGCTTCCTTACCTACACCTGTTTCACCTTGCAATAAAACAGCCACTTTACTGCCTGCTGCTTTTTTCAGTAAATCACATACTTGACGGTAAGCCACTGATTCACCCACCGCATTGAACATGGTGTAATCACTTTCTGCGTCTGTATAAATATTCTTTTTCAACGCATTGAGTTCAGCCTGTAAGGCAATGATTTCATCTGAAATAGGATCTGGTGACATAAAACGAATCAGCTCATCAGCATTTTCCCATTCACTTAAAGGTTTGCCAATAATTCGACAATGGTCATCCCCTTGAGCGACACAATGTGTTTCCTGATAGATAATGGTCTGTCCCATCACAAAACTACTGTAACCACAAGCATAACCCAAGAGCATCCAACAAGCTGGTTCATCGGAAGAACCAAACTCACTCAAATGAACTTCAGCTTCAAATGAGTTCAGCCAATTAAAATCCGCATAAAACTGCTTTAGATCATGGCTGAGGTGCAACTCATTGACTTCTACCTGCACCATGCCACGAATACCGTGCATTTGTGGTCCCGCCATAAATGCTTCAGCTTCATTTAAATTGGGGCGAAGTTTAGAGGTCACTTCTGCGTCACGCATGCCAGCCTGATAACCACAACGAATAAAAAAACGTTTGGTCCTTTCAAGCCCTAACATCTGAAACAAATCTTTTCTTAAAAACCCCATGATACTGGTATGCATCAACAACATACGATTTTCATCAAACCAGATTTGACCATGTCGGGTATCAAAAACGATTTTATCTAATAGATCTTGAATATCTTTGTTTTGTTCAAGTATCTGCTTATATACCTTCACATTTTTGGCTTGGGGCATGATATCCATCCTTGGCTATATGTCTTTTGTGAATGCAACCTTGATATTACCTAATTCCAACTAAAAAGCTTTACTACCTTATTCTTATATTTTTATACCTTAGAGGTATATTATCTTAATTTTGAGCTATATCAGTCGCTTAAAAAAATCTTATTTCATAAATAAAAAATGAACGAATGGATCAATCAATAAGGTGTTTATTGTTTTGATGAAATCTGATTCAAACAGTATTCATCATTTGATGAATATCTCAATCAATCTCACCTCTTTCAATCGGCAAAAAAACCTTAAACAATTGTATTTAAATATAAAAATAAAGTTGGCACGACTTTTGAAATATCTACAGGGAATTATCCGAAGAGCATGACGCTCTGCATCAAAGCTGTTGTTGATGTTGACCAAAAGGATTCCACTTATGGTAGATGCCACATCCTCTCACCCACTGGTGAAATACATTCGAATTACTGGTGATCGTAATGCCAAATTCGTTGAGTTTGATTTTGCGATTCATGATCCAACCCTATTTGTTGAATTGGTTTTACCCCAACAGGCATTTCAGCACTTTTGTGAAATTAACCAAGTAATTGAAATGACCGCAGAACAACAGGCTTGGAATGACGCGCAGGAAGATAAATGGCGCTACGGCATTGAACCCACTGTTCTCAATCATACGCGCCAATATGCTGATCAAGAAGATCAGGCTTAAGTCGAAAAGGAGAATGAAATGACTTTAGAAATTAAAACATCCAATTTAGAGCCGATTCGCCAAAGCTATGCCTATATCGAACGTCGCTTTGGTAGCAAACCTGCCACCCGTTATCAGGAAGTCAGTTTTGATGTACAGGCATCCACCAACTTTCACTATCGTCCATTGTGGAAGCCTGAAAAAACGTTAAATGATCAAACCCATACAGCTTTGAAAATGCAAGACTGGTATGCATTTAAGGATCCTCGTCAGTTCTACTATGGTGCTTATGTGCAACATCGCGCACGTATGCAAGATACTGCTGAAAGTAATTATTCATTTTTTGAAAAACGTCAATTGGTTGACAACCTCAGTGATGCAGTCAAACAAAAAATCATCACTTGTTTATTACCATTTCGCTATGTCGAACAGACTGCCAACTTACACATGATGTCAGGGAGTGCTTATGGCTATGGAACCGTGATCACCCAAGCCTGTATTTTTGCAGCAATGGATCGTTTAGGGATGGCGCAATATATTTCCCGTATCGGTCTGATGCTCGACGGTCATACAGGTGAATCCTTAGCGCAGGCGAAACAAGCTTGGATGAATGATGAGAGGTGGCAACCTCTACGCAAACTTTGCGAACACAGCCTGACAGAGCAAGATTGGTTCAAACTCTACATCCTGCAAAATCTGCTGATCGACACCTTCTTACAAGAACTGGTCTTTGGACAACTCGATCAATGGCTTGTTGAACATGGTGGGCGTGATATCGCCATCCTCACCGAACTTGTTAAAGACTGCTTAACTGATTTACGAAAGTGGTCTGACAGTGTTTTAAAAACTGCTATTTCAGAATCAGAAGAAAACAAAACTTTAATTCAATCATGGATAACCGAAATGCTTCCAAACGTTCAACTGGCATTTCAAAGTTGGGCACAAAACGCACTACCTGACAGCAATATTGATACTGCACTGAATGCTCTTTCAGAACGCAGTAAAAAGGTAGGTTTGGTTTTACTTGATTCAGCAGCATAAGGAATTGCCATCATGAGTTCTAAAGTTTATTTAGCCTTACAAGACAATGACACCTCACGTTACATCATTGAAGCCATTGAACAGGACAATCCTGAAGCAAACATCCAATATCTCCCAGCCATGATACGCGTAGAAAGTACAAGCATTTTGGTGATTCGAGCTGAAACAGTATCAGAAAAGCTCGGACAGGATTGGGACATTCAAGAACTCCAACTCAACATGATCACATTGGGTGGCAATGTTGAGGAAGATGATGACAGTTTTACCCTGAAGTGGAATTAAACCCGTCGCCCTACATCAAAGCAAAACATCAGAAGCAGGCAGCTTCAAGCCATTGAAAGGATAATCAAAATGAATAGCCAAGCAAAAGTCAGCAATAAAAAACTCAATGCCAAAGAGCGTTATCGAATATTGACCCGTGATCTGGACTGGGAGTTTTCCTATGCAGATCGAAAAGATGCCTTTCCTTATGAAGAATTCGAAGGCATCAAAATCACTGACTGGTCAAAATGGGAAGACCCGTTCCGTTTAACCATGGATGCCTATTGGAAATACCAAGCTGAAAAAGAAAAGAAACTGTATGCCATTTTTGATGCATTTGCGCAAAACAATGGACAAATGAATGTTTCGAATGAACGTTATGTCAATGCCATCAAACTGTTTTTAACCGCAGTGACCCCGTTGGAATATCAAGCTTATCAAGGTTATGCACATGTTGGACGCCAATTTGGTGGAATCGGCGCTCGGATTGCTTCACAGATGCAATCCATCGATGAATTACGTCATGTACAAACCCAGATTCATGCGATGAGTCATTACAACAAGTTCTTTGACGGTTTCCAAGATTGGGCACATATGCATGATCGTGTTTGGTATTTATCCGTTCCGAAATCATTCTTTGAAGATGCCCGTTCAGCTGGACCGTTTGAGTTTTTATTGGCGATCAGTTTTGCTTTTGAATATGTATTGACCAATCTATTATTCGTACCATTTATGTCAGGCGCAGCCTATAACGGTGATATGGCAACTGTCACCTTTGGCTTTAGTGCCCAATCAGATGAAGCACGCCACATGACACTCGGTTTAGAAATCGTAAAATTCTTACTTGAACAGCATGAAGATAATGTGCCAATCGTTCAAGAATGGATTGATAAATGGTTCTGGCGTGGCACCCGTTTGCTCTCCATCGTCGGCATGATGATGGACTATATGTTGCCAAATAAAGTCATGTCATGGAAAGAAGCTTGGGAAACCTACTTTGAAGAAGCAGGTGGTGCATTATTCAAAGACCTTAGTCGCTATGGCATTCGTATGCCGAAATACAGTGAGGTCATCACCAAAGAAAAAGAGCATGTATCACACCAAGCATGGTGGATTTTCTATAACTTTGGTCATGCGGCTGGCTTCCATACTTGGATTCCAACAGATGAAGAAATGGATTGGTTATCTGCAAAATACCCTGACACTTTTGATCAATACTATCGCCCACGCTGGGAACTGGCACGCAAAATGGAAGCCGAAGGTAAACGCTTCTATAGCGCAGGCTTACCACAGCTTTGCCAAGTCTGCCAAATTCCAATGACATTTACAGAGATGGATGGCGACCAAACCATGTTCAGTTATCGTGAGTCAATTTACCAAGACGAACGCTACCATACCTGTTCAGATGGCTGCCATGACATTTTTGAAAGAGAGCCTGAAAAATACATCCAAGCTTGGTTGCCTGTTCATCAGATTTTACAAGGTAATTGCGGTGGTCCTGACTTAGAAAGCATTTTAAGGGACTACTACAATTTCAATGTGGGTGCAGACAATCTTGACATAGAAGGTTCCCCAGACCAAAAACGCTGGAAAAAATGGAAAGGTAACGCGGCTTAATCCACCACTCAAAACAACTGCAACAAGGAACGGATGTCGTCGCTAACGCCTGCATCCTCTCAAGGATTTATTCAAAAAATTTGAGGAATTACCCCATGACCGTAAAAGCGATTGTAGAAAATTATCAATTTGAACCTTTAGATCTCCAGCAAAAATACGGCGACAATATGCTGCTATTTATTGGTTGGGACCATCATACACTTTTTTGTTCTGCCCATACTTTTGTCGTTTCAGCTCATCAAACTTTTCAAGAGTTGCTTGATGGACAGATTCAAGTAGGTTTCGAGCAACATCCTGACTTTGCAAATATTGATTGGTCAAAAGTTGAGTTTTACCTTAACCAGCAACGGTTAAACGTGGACTTCTCTAAATCATTAGCGGATTTGGGTTTTGATCACAAATCACTCCTACGCTTTGTTACGCCTGAATTACAGGGTTACAACGGCACACACGTTTAAGGAGAATGAAGATGAGCTATCAAGTTACCATCGAACCCATCGGTACCACGATTGAAGTAGAGCAAGATCAAACTATTTTGGATGCGGCATTACGCCAAGGGGTTTGGCTACCCTTTGCCTGTGGGCATGGCACATGCGGGACTTGCAAAGTCCAAGTCACAGACGGTTTCTACGATGTTGGTGAGGCTTCACCGTTTGCATTGATGGATATTGAACGAGAAGAAAATAAAGTTTTGGCCTGCTGTTGTAAACCTGAATCTGACATGATCATCGAAGCAGATGTGGATGAAGATGAGGATTTCTTAGGCTACTTGGTTCAAGACTACCAAGCAAAAGTGGTCGAAATAACCGACTTATCACCGACGATTAAGGGCATCCGTTTTGAAATTGATCGTGAGATGGCATTTCAAGCTGGACAATATATCAATCTCCATATCCCCAATGTCGAAGGGACTCGTGCATTTTCAATTGCAAACTCACCCAGTGAAACCAATATCATCGAATTGCACATTCGTAAAGTCGAGGGCGGTCAGGGGACACAGTATATCCATGAACAGTTAAAGCTGGGAGATAAACTCGTACTTTCAGGTCCATATGGGCAATTCTTTGTACGTAAGTCTGACCCACAAAATGTCATCTTTATCGCAGGCGGTTCGGGGTTGTCTAGTCCGCAATCCATGATCATGGATCTGCTTGAACAAGGTGATCAACGCATCATATATCTTTTCCAAGGCGCACGTGATCTGGCTGAATTGTATAACCGAGAAAAATTTGAACAGCTTGTTAAAGAATATCCAAATTTCAGATACATCCCAGCGCTTAATGCACCCAAATCAGCAGACGATTGGACAGGTTTTACAGGCTTTGTTCATGAAGCTGTAGCCAATTATTTCGAGCACAAATGTGGTGGACACAAAGCCTATTTATGTGGACCGCCTCCGATGATTGATGCAGCTATTTCTACACTGATGCAAAGCCGTTTGTTTGAAAAAGATATTCATACTGAACGTTTCTTGAGTGCTGCGGATGGTGCAAAGGAACAATCACGTTCAGCACTTTTCAGACACATTTAGACCTAACGCATGTCTTTATACAATTTTAGTCAAAGATACAGTTGAGTGATCTCGACAAAACAAGATCACTCCCGACAGTCATATCAATCAAAGGAAGATGATGATGAACCGCCAAGAAATAGATAAATTAGTTCAACAAATGAATGTAGACACTGCAACAGGTGAAGTAAATCCACGTGTTCAGCAAATTGTGGTTCGCCTACTTGGAGACTTGTTCCAAGCTATTGAAGACTTGGATATATCTCAAACTGAACTTTGGAAAGGGTTAGAATATTTTACCGATGCTGGTCAAGCCAACGAGCTTGGTCTGTTGGCAGCAGGATTAGGCTTAGAACACTATTTAGATCTGCGTGCTGATGAGGCCGATGCAAAAGCTGGTATTACAGGCGGAACACCACGCACGATCGAAGGTCCATTATATGTTGCAGGTGCACCTGAATCTGTCGGCTTTGCACGTATGGATGATGGTTCTGAATCGGATCATGTTGATGCGTTGATTATTGAAGGTATTGTCACAGATACGGCTGGAAATAAAATTCCCAATGCCAAAGTAGAAATTTGGCATGCCAATAGTCTAGGCAATTATTCTTTCTTTGATAAATCTCAGTCTGAGTTTAATTTGCGCTGTAGTATTTTCACAGATACCAATGGTCAATATGTCGCGCAAACCACTATGCCAGTGGGTTATGGCTGTCCACCCGAAGGTACGACACAAGCGCTACTCAATTTGCTGGGACGTCATGGAAATCGCCCATCTCATGTTCACTACTTTGTCTCTGCGCCGGGTTATCGCAAACTCACCACCCAATTCAATATTGAGGGTGACAAATACCTGTGGGATGACTTTGCCTTTGCCACACGTGAAGGCTTAATTGCCACGGCAAGTGAAGTTACAGCTGTTGAGGAGATTAAAAAATATAATTTAGATCAGCCTTTTAAGCACATTAACTTTCATTTTCAATTGGTCAAAGACACTCAACAAGTTCCCTCAACAGAAGTTAATCGCCGTCGAGCAGCAGCTTAACCTCAAACATCACGATTTCATCTAACACAATGTACCTATACAGAAGCTTATAGGTACAGCTCGATGTCATAAAAATATCATTGAAAAGGATTTTCTATGAAACAACTCATCTTAAAACTTTCACTTACATTAATGCTCGGTTTAAGCACGCACATCGCTCATGCTACGGAAAATGGTGCAGACTCATTTGCCTTAGGTGCAGAAGGTATGATGGCAGGTGCCTTACCTCCACCAGGTGTTTACTTATTGACTTATTATCAAAATTATCATGCAGGACATTTTGATCAAGGTCCTCCCAATTTCCATTTAGACGTCAATGCTTTTATTCCTCGACTGGTTTGGATGACAGAGCAAAACTATTGGGGAGGTCAACTTGGATTCTATGCGATTCAACCGATGGTCGATTTGCGCCTTTCAGCAGCAGGTATGTCAGACCATAACACCGCCTTGGGTGACCTAATGCTCGGTTCAATGCTTGGTTGGCACCGTGGTAATCATCACTGGATTGGCGCAATTGAAACAGTGCTTGCTACTGGAAAATATGACAAAGCAAGCATCACTCAACCTTTGGTTGCCAATATAGGAAAAAACTACAATACCATACGACCAATTTTTGCCTATAGCTATGCACCTGAAAATGGTTTAGACCTTTCTACGAAAATCTCTTATAGCTTTAATACAGAAAACGATGATACACATTATCGATCTGGAGATTATTTTGCAGGAGATTACAGTATAGGCTATAAGCTTTCAGATCATGTTAAAGTTGCTATTGAAGGTTATGCGTTTAAGCAAACCAAGTCAGATCGTCAACATGGTGACAATATTGGTATGCGTGGTCAGGTTTTGGCTGTTGGTCCTGCCGTACAATATCAAGATAAAAACTGGTCGGTCGAAGCGAAATATTTAACTGAGACTCAAGTTGAAAATCGCCCAGAAGGTCATACCGGACTATTAAAATTTGTTTGGGCATTCTAGTTTTAAACGGGTCTGTTTTGATCATAGGGTATTCACCAATCTTGTATTTTCATGGCGCTACTACTGAAAATACAAGATCCTTTCCCTGCTCCACTGTTCTTGCCCTTACACTCAATGAAATTCAGATTGATCTTTTCATCTTGCTTTTGACTATACAAAAGCCTAAAGTAAACTTGAGTGTTAAAAACAAATTAGTAAAATGAATATCAGTCAATTATCTAAACAAAGCGGTCTAAGTACGCCGACGATTCGTTACTACGAACAAATCAAACTACTCCCCAAAGCCAAAAGAAAATCAAATGGTTATAGAGAGTACAGTGAAGATGATCTTAAACAGCTTTTTTTGATTCAACAGGCACAACAAGTCGGTTTTTCATTGAATGAAATTAAGTCTTTCTTACCCTCTCAAGTTGGTCAATGGAATCACGACATATTGATCGGTATTTTGGAAAGTAAAATTAAAGATATTGAAGAATTAGAACAAAAGTTAAGCCTCAGCAAACTGAATCTACGCACCATGATTCACGCAATCAATAACAAACCTGATGAAATTACTTGTGCGGAAAATGCACAACGCTTGCTGAATCTTTATTATGCAAAGGAACAAATGTAGCCCAGTTATCCATAAATCATAAAAGTGCTTGACCTTAAACCTCACTTTAAGCATAGCATTGAATACAGGTGGACGATTAGGAACCTGTTATGTTTAAACGTTGGAATCTTCTTTATCGGTGGATGGGCATTTTTATGGTGATATTCGCAAGTGGTCAAAGCACAGCATCTGAATCTACTCAACAAACTAACCCATTAAAATCAAAAGGAAAAATTTTGGTCGTTATGACCAATCATGCAACTTATCCCTCACGTTCCGATACGACAGGATTGTGGCTGACTGAGCTTACTCATTTTTATGATGTTGCTCAAGCGGCAGGATACGACATGGATTTTGTCAGCCCTCAAGGTGGTACTGTTCCACTGGATGAACGCAGTTTAAAATCTATCTACATGGATGCATCAGCTAAAGCACATCTGGCAGACCCGAAATTTGTACAGCGACTGAACACCACACTGACACCTAATGCAATTGATCCAGCACATTACCAAGCCGTTTACTATACTGGTGGGCATGGGACGATGTGGGATTTTCCCAACAATCAAGCCCTACAAAAGATCAGTGAAAAAATTTATCAACAAGGTGGGATTGTTTCAGCAGTATGTCATGGTGTCGGTGGATTATTGCCTTTAAAAAAACAAAATGGACAACCGCTGATTGCAGGAAGAACTGTGACCGGTTTTGCCAATATTGAGGAAACGTTGTCTGGAATTAAATCTCAAGTTCCCTTTTCTTTACAAAACAATTTAATACAACACGGCGCTCAATATAAACGAGGTTTTTTCCCTTTCACCTCTTATGTGATTTCTGATGACAGGATCATCACGGGACAAAATCCTCAATCCAGTAAAGAAGTTGCTGAGGCTGTGATAAAACGATTAAAAAGTCTAAATTAAACTCTTAAAAATTTGTTCGATGCCATAAGAAACCAGATCGT
>NZ_JBXPBY010000028.1:0-12534 GCF_056930735.1 Acinetobacter sp. B-6
CCTATATACCATTGACTAAATAGGGGATCTAAATCTTTTAAATCCATGGCAATATATTTTAATGTTGATAATTGTTGTTTTATATCTTCATCACCAGTTTTTAATGCCTTGTTTAATACGGTATGTATCATTTTTTCTAACATAGTTTTATTATCCTAAATTTATAGTGGTTTATAAAAGGTCTGTACCATCAATCCACTTACAGTATCGAAATTTTTTTTTGCTGCTTCTTCCATAAAATACCACTGTAACTTAGCCGATTTATATTTAAGCGCAATCATACTTTGTGACCTTGCTTCATCTATTAGTTGTCTATATACATTTTTTCTAATTATTTCAGGCTTTTTAGAGTCTAAAAACTGCGCATAATTTCCTTTAGCCTCAACCAGTGTACATGGTATTGGCCATAAGCCATCAAAAGAGACATCATTTAAAAGCCATTCTTCAATCGGGGTCGAAGGTTTTGTTTTTCCCTCTGAAACTGAAGGCGTGCCTGCTCTAAACTTTAATGGATCACTTAACATATTGGATATTTTAAATTGATATTTGGCATTATCGGAGTCACCAAATGAAATTTTCTTGCGATGTTTTTTGCCAAACTTAAAGGCTTCACATTTTTTACATTTGGTTTGTTTTTCCTTTTCGATTTCTTTATTTTTGATTTTTTCTTGTGTTTCTTTGGCAGTTTTCTTTAAATCTTCTAAAGCTTCAGGAGATAACGGAATTTCTCTAGTATTTGGAATTCCAGCGAAAATGACAGCTCCTGTTCCCACACCTATGGGCTTACCACTTATGCTAGGTGACGTAGGAGTTGGTTGTCCAATTTGAGGCTTTGGTGTTGTTTTTGTAGGATTCGGTTGATCACCAACACCAGCCCAACCGAGTACCAAAGTAGAGAGATTATCCATTTTATGTCCTTAATTCATTTCGTACTCTAAGACTGATAATAAATCTTTGGCTTTAACATTCGATGCAAAGATAAATTTTTGAATATTTTCATCAAATAAAAAGTTTTTTCTAAGAATTACATTCCAAATGATAAGCTCAATCATGACACCGTTATCTGTAATTAATTGAGTGACGAGTAAATCAAAACTGTTATAAATTTCTGTTTTAAGATGTTGTATTTCATGATCATAAATCGAAAGTAATAACGAGTTTTCTAAAATTTCGTTGTAAATACTTTCACATATTTCATCTCTATCTTTTAATGATTCTAGGCTGAGTATCTGATTTTGATTAAGTTTCATTATTGTTGATCTCATACCCCAAGTCATTGAGTTTAAAATAATATGCATCAATTCCGTTCATAAACTCTTTTTTTTGTTCTGGCGTTAAGATTTGGTGAAGTCTATTTAAAATTCGTGGGTCATAGAATCTCAAAATACCGATTCCTCCATCTTCTAATTCAAGATAAAGTTTTTCACGTAATATATTTTTCAATTGTTTTATGCTGAGTGCGCTTTTGAAAAAAATCATCGCATTATGTTGATTCATCAACTTGATAATATTCTCGAATTGTAAAGATTGAATAAACGGTAAATGAATTAAAATTCCACCAAATAAATAAGCTTGTTCTTCAAAGGTATCCTTAAATAGATAATCACATGAGCCAAAGGTATGTTCAATATGCGTAATTTGTTTATGGTCGATCTGAGCACCATCGATTAGACAATAGAATCCTAGATTTTTTTGATTATTCTCAATGAATTGATCAAAATCTTTTATTGTTATAATCATCGCCTGATAATTCCCAAACCTCGGTTAGCCGCATCCATTAAACATTCTACACAGATGGGTTGTTGTAAAGGGAAAATTGGCATAGATATTCTTTCACCAGTTTTAAATTGGTGTTGACCTGCATGAACTTTGAATTCTCGTGGTGTAATAAAGGTTATTCCATCTTTACCAATGATTAACTGAGAGTCTGCTGCCATATACTCCTCTTTTTTTAATAGATTTTGTTAAATTTGTATTTTATTTATATTAATATACCTGTTAAGTAAACTACAAAGTTAATTACAAAAATGACATTTATCCTTGCGATTCAACTTAAAGACAGTGCCATCGTGGCTTCTGATCATCAATCTGCCATTTTACATGAAGATGGTTTTTTAGATTTCTCAGAAGAAAAAATTAGAAAAATGCACTATTGGGAAGAGGGCATGATTACGGGGAGTGGCGAGTATCATGTGGTGCAAAGAGCTTTTGAAATTTTTAGTTTAATTGCGTGCTCAAACATACAAAAGTTGCCTGAATGTCTTGAGATTTCAAGAAGAGCTAGAGAGTTAGAAGTGGGTACAGATTATTCTCAGATACAAAGGACAAAACTGCTATGTTCTCGTTTTACAGAACAAGGTGCACAGCTGTATACAGTAGCTCGTTTGGATCATCGAGATAATTATACGATGACAGCAATAGAACCAATGAAAATATCACTTTGGATGTTTAATCCAGATGTATCGGCTGTAATTACAGACTTACAGTATTTATTCGATCATTTAAGAAACTATTCATCTTTTAAAAGTTTAAATGACTGGTTTGAATATTATATTCCCCAAATCGCTAGAATCTATAAAAAGCAAAGTAAACATGATGCTTTTATGAGTGAAAGTTTTGATATTTATTTTCAAAATAAAGAAAATTATTACTCAGGTCCTGTCCCTAACAGAAGTGAAAAAATCGCGAAGATATCAATCTTATAAAATTATTCTAAGAAGTTGTATAACAAATAATAAAGTTATTGAGTTCAATAGGCTTCTTCAACGAAGATTTGTTTGAACAATTCTTTTATACAGAGAACCTTCACCCTAAGTGAATAGGAGAAGGAACCTTTAAAATCAATTATAACGCATATTATTTTTTGCAAAATTAATAATTTAACGTGATACTTTGCTGTGTATTTTGATCAATTTGCTTTTGACTGACCGCATCATTTTTACAAGTGTAATTTTCAAACAATGAAAGCTGATCGGCAAAGTGTGGATCAAGTTGACCATTTCGATCAATAAAGCCACTTTGACCTGGGGCAAGAATAGAACACATTGTCACTTGGCTAGGATCTAATACCACACGGAAAGTCGCACTTCCAGTATTGCCATAAGTGTTGAGTTGTTGTTGATTTGCCTGATCAGCCCAAGGAATACCGACAGAATTTTTGTTTGAAAAACCCATAGTCGCGACAGGTATTTTCCAGTCACTCGGTTCTTTCGAGTTATATTGGCTAGTTAATTCGAGCAATGTTTTTTCAAGTGCGATCAAAACCACATCTTCAGGCAATTGACCATTCAAGAAATCAACGGTTTGAGGAACCGTGGCTTGTTTAGCTTGTAAAGCATTCCAGATGAGTTTCGATGCGCTGGCTGGCTGAGTACTTCTCGGATCATTGTTGACTGGATAAAGTGTATCTGTGTAACGTGTATAAATATTTTCAGATAAATGAGGTTTAAGCACAAGTTCTATCATGTGATTGAGCCATGTTCGCATAATCGCTGGAGCTGCACCCTGATAAAATTTTCCTTCACTGTCAGGGCGTAATTTAAAATCCCAACTTGCTAATAATGGTGCGACCTTTTTGGCTAAAGGCGAAGATTGACGACTTTGAGCCGCTTTGACCAGATCAGGAATAAAATAGCGTGCATTCAGGTCTGACCAAGCCCCCAGTTTATTGATGTCCCAAATATCCTGCTGGCTTAATTTTTGTTTGCTCGTCAAAAGTTCTATTAGTTCATTGACTCGATCGACATAGGAAAAGTTAGATGAGTCTGAACGTAAGCCAGCATAAGCCTTATTGTTCCAACTGCTGATATAGCCTTTTTCTGGGTTATAAGCTTTGGGATTATGCGAAAAATCATAAAAACCTTGCCATTCCATCGAGCCGTCACCCTGAGCTGGCAACTGAATATGTTGATTTTCAGGGCGGATCGGTAAACGCCCCAATGCAGCAACACCAATATTATTTTGTGTATCGGCATAAAACCAAGTAATAGATGCTGCAACACGCTTGGCTTGATCAAGAAACTCATTCCAGTTATTTGCTTTAGCTGCATTTGCCCAACCTAATAATGTTTCAATTTCTAGACCTTCCCAACTCCGTTTTTGAGCATATGCGGTATGGTTTTTTTCATCCCATGTACTGACAAAGCCCTGTTTGCTTTTATAAACATCTAAAACATGGTCTGCTTGATTACGTACTTTAATACTGATTTGACGATGTTCTAAAGGAATATATTGTCCTTGATAGAGATATTGCTTTGAATTATTCGGATTTAATTTGAGTTGATAAATATCGTTAGTATCAAGAGAGCCGACTGTCGAACCCCAAGCAATTTTACCATTGGTACCAAATAAAATTGCAGGTAATCCAACTGGTGTAATCCCTGTCAGATTATAACCAGCACCATGTAATCCGATGGAGTAAGTAATTGCAGGAGTGTACCAGCCTTGCTGTGGACCATTATATAAAACCGTTTGACCTTCAACCGTTTTATCTGCTTTGACAACCCATGCATTACTTGCAGTAGGAACACCATCGACCACACTCTTACCCATTGCGACTCGGGCTTGAGCGAGATATTGCTGAGCGGCTTGATCTGAGATCGGTGAAATATTTTTTACTTGCGCTTTTTGATGCACTGAGATTTGTGCTTTTTGATCACTTTCAATGATCGTTGGAGCGCTTGGATCATCTAGCCAACGCAATTGTTGATAGAGTTTTAAACCTGTAGCTTGACCTTTTTCTTTCTGAAGTTGTGTCAGTAAATCTAAATTTGAGACCTCTGAACTGGCAGAAAAGAATCGATTTAGAATTAAACCGACCCAAACCATTGCAATATCTTCTGATGCCCATAGCGATGGTTGAAAATCATAATCAATAAACTCTTTTGGCATCAGTTCAGGATTTGCCAATACTTCTTTGATGCGTTTATTGAAACCCGCGGCATAGCCATCAAAAATGGCACGATCTTCAGGGGAAAGTTGCGCAATTTGCCGTTTAATTTCATCTGGGTTAAAGCGGCTATGTGTTGCGATATCATATTGAAGGTATTCTGACCCAAGTACTTCCGCAACAGTGCCTAAGCCGGTGCGTTTAGACATTTCCATCTGAAATAAACGATCTGTTGCTACCGCATAACCATAACCATAAAAAAGCCCATATGTATCATCTGCATAGATATGAGGTGTCCCATAATTATCTCGTTTAATGCTGACTTGCTTTTGTGGTTGATTTGACTCTAGATGTGAAGAGGAACTACAGCCTGCTAGAAAGAAACAACTTAAAGCACTTGCTTTGAGCAAATGGACTAAACGGAGTGGCTGAGGGTTATATATGCTTAGTTTCAATTGAAATATCCTTTTCATTATTATGAGAAAACAGTACTTTCAGTGGCATCGGTCTAAAAATAGTGAGCTTAAAGACGTACGGGCTTGCATTGTTGATAAAATTATTGTTATTTTTATATGTAATTTTCTAGTATTTGTAAGGTATATCTTTATACTTTTTCCAAAATGCATTTTTAAAAGTCTATTTTAAAATGATGAATATTTATTAAGAATATGATTTATATATTTATTTTATATGATCTTGAATTGGTTCTTTTACTTTAATCAAATGTTTATAAATCAGACTCTCAAATATTTTTTATTCATTGGAGACTAGAAAAAGATCAAATTTATAGATCTGTATTTTAAAGCTGTTGTTTTTAAATATTAAAGATGGAGCGTTCTATAAGTTAAGCGAGTTTTGAGTGGGATTGTTCAGTTTTGGTGTGATTAAAGTTGAGATGTTGTGACTTTATTAATGTTCCATGAAGGATGATTGGATCATGCTTAAACACCAAGCTGATTACTCAATATATTTTATATTTGTGACTGTTGGGTTTGTATCTTATGGAAATTCAACAAAGCAGGGCAATTAAATGGAATTAAGACATCTTCGTTATTTTGTCACGGTCGTTGAAGAGCAGAGTATTACCAAAGCTGCGGAAAAGTTATGTATAGCTCAGCCACCTTTAAGTAGACAAATTCAGAAGTTAGAAGAAGAACTGGGTATTTTGTTATTTGAACGGGGTTCTCGACCCGTAAGAACAACAGATGCAGGTCAATTTTTTTATCAACATGCTGTGCAAATTCTTACACATACTGCACAAGCAACATCTATGGCAAAGCGTATCAGTTCAATCAATATGATTATACGGATCGGCTATGTCAGTTCTTTACTGTATGCTTTGTTGCCACAAATTATTTACTTATTTCGTCAAAATAATCCTGATATTCAGGTTGAGTTGCTCGAATACGGAACCAAAGATCAAATTGAAGCTTTGAAGCTTGGAAAAATTGATTTGGGTTTTGGACGTTTGAGAATCAGTGATCCTGCAATCAAACGAATTTTACTGCGCAAAGAAAAATTAAAATTAGCAATTCATAAAAATCATTATCTGACTGAGTATGTCCATAAAGGGATTTATTTATCTCAAATTATTGATGAATCGATATTTTCTTATCCGGCAACACAAAAACCTAATTTTTCTACGTTGATTCAATCTATTTTCACTGAATTAGGTTTAGTGCCAAAAAACATGATAGAAGTTCGTGAAATCCATATGGCATTAGGTTTGGTTTCATCGGGTGAAGGGGTATGTATTATTCCTGAAAGTGCCAGTGATATTGGAATGAAAAATCTAGTTTATATCCCAATATTAGATATGGAAGCATATAGTCCGATTTCTTTAGCGGTAAGAAATATGGATCAAAGTCCTTATTTATCCAAAGTGTTAGAGTGCGTTAAACAGGTATTTGAAGAAGAAGGAATTCCCTTGCAATTCGAAGGGTACTAGGTCAAATACAGCGAGTAGGAGCTTTGTTGTATTTTAGCTTTAATCGCTGAGTGATGTATGTTGTGCCTGTCAAAATGGATGATGAGATGGGGATTTAGCAAAAGGTATGACAATATACTTTTAATGATATGGAAAATTACATTAATAATTCCAATACTTAAGCTTAAGCCAAAACACTTAAAGATTATATAGCACTGATTTTTATTTAATTTATTAAAGTGAACTGGATTGAGATAACAACGGGATAAAGGTCCCATCGTTGCAATAAACAAAAACTTAAGCTTTCAGGAAAGGATTTCCTATGTTGAGATTAAATGTATTTTATAAAGTGCAAAAAATCGCACTTTATACCGCTTTAGCTTACTTAAATGTTCATGCTGCTCATGCAGACTTTTTAGAAAATAGTGAAAAAAGTATTTATTTACGTAATTTCTATATGGAACGGGACATTGAAGGTACAAATAAAGATATTGGGAGTTGGTCACAAGCTGTGATGGGACGTTTTGAGTCTGGCTATACAAATACACCCGTACAGTTTGGATTAGATTTAGGTGTGCAGTATGCATTGCGTCTGAGTGATCGTTATGACGAACGATCAGATACCATTTTTAAATATGATCAATCTGAAGGGCGTCAGGCACGAGATTATTTAAAACTGGGTGCGACTTTAAAATTAAAATATCAGGATACCGAACTCAAAATTGGTGAACTTTTTCCAAAAACGCCCGTATTATTCATGGATGACTCTCGCCAACTGATCACAACTTTTGCCGGTGTAATGTTGGAAAGTAAAGACATTGAAAATTTAAAGTTATCTGCTGGTAGATTTACACATGTCAATGCACGTGATGATGATGAGTTTAGGAAATTTACTTTAGGTGCATCGACAGATCCTCGTAAACGCAGTGATGGATTAAATTTCATTGGTTTGGACTATAAGCTGACACCGCATTGGAATGGTGCTTATTGGTTTGGACAACTTGAAGATATTTATCAACAACACTATGTCAGTGCAGCATATTCAAATCAAATAGGCGCAACAAAATTTAAAGTAGAAACTCGCTATTTCAATTACAAAGAGGATGGTGATGCTTATTTTGGAAAGATTGATGCTCAATCCACGAGTTTGCAAAGTACCATGCAAAATGGTGCAAATACATTGTCTTTAGGCATACAGAAAAATTCAGGAGAAGATAATATTCCTTTGTTAAATGGCTTTGTTCCACAAGGCTATTTACAAACGTGGTCATCGGTTGCTTTCTATAAAGCCAAAGAATTCACTTGGCATGCTTTATATAGTTATGATTTTAAAGACAACGGAATTCCAGGTTTGAAACTGACATTACGTTATTTAAATGGAAGTGGTATTTATCGGGCAGGATTAAAGGACAATAAAGAAACTGAAAAAAATCTGATTGTTAGTTACATCGTTCCACAAGGAAAATTTAAAGGTCTAGGTGCTGAGTGGCGGCATATTCGTGCTGATATTAAATATGGAGCAGGAAATACTCCAGGCGCAGATTTTGTAGAAAACCGTATTTTAGGAACATATACATTCAAATTTTGATTGGATGGAAAACTCAATATTTTTTTATTGGGCTTCGTAACAATCAAAAACTATCATTGATTGAATATGGATAAAATTATTATCCATATTCAATTTTTGCCATGAAAAGATCAGCATTTTTTCTTCCTTTAAATGAATAAGCCCATTAATTTTTCTAAATTTAATAACTGATGTTACGCACTTGATTGAAATTAAGTAGGTGAAAAAGAAAAAGCTAAATTTACACGACGGAGACTTACATCCAAAGTTTAAATTTATGGAATAGCCTTCGGCTCGATGTACTTTTGTTTTGGCATGAGGAGCAAAGCTCCGCAAGGGCAACTATCTTGCGCAGCGACATCGCTGCTCACCGCAGAACTCGTTCACTATCGTCAAAATATTCAAAGTTTCGCAGAAACTTTACTTATTAGAAGGAGTCCTGCCTCAAGCAATTGCGGATGACGTTTTCGCGTATCCATATTCATCTAGCTCCAAAATTTAATTTTAGAGTTACTGCGTAACATCAGTTAATAAAAGAAATACATCAAGAAAATGTGTAGATTCCTCATTCAAAAAATATGATTAAATGATAATGATATTTATTTGCATTTATGTTGCATTAGGCTTAGCATGATGTCTAACTTTTCATGATGTTGATCAATGAAATAAAACAGTGTGTCGGGGGGAAGACTTGGTTTTTGTGAATTTTTCCCTTTTGAACGTGAGCATCAATCAGTTCAAAAAAGATATTTAATTTTATAAGGAAAGCACAATGAATAAGATTGCCTTGAATTTACAAGATGAAATTGCTGATACTTTATTGATTACATTGTATGCAAAGTCCGTAGAAACACGAAAACAAGTTCCTCTGATCAACGATCAAACGGCTTGTGAATTGGTCGAAAAAATTGATTATGATTTTTCAAAATACAAAAATAAAACCGCAAGTTCAGTTGGGGTTGCAATTCGCTCTAATCATTTTGATCAGAAGGTGAAGCAATTTATTCAATGCCATCAAAACCCAATAGTTGTTTTTGTTGGGTGCGGATTAGACACACGCCTTCAACGTATTGGTGAAAGTGCTCAGCAAGCACAATTTTATCAACTCGATCTCGATGAAGTGATAGAACAACGAAAGAAACTGTTATCACCACAAGAAAATGAACATTTAATTGCCAGTTCCATGCTCACAACAACATGGATGGATCAATTGAAACAAGATCACCCTCAAGGAGACTTTATGTTCGTCATAGAAGGGGTGTTAATGTATTTTAATGAAGCACAAAATAAACAAGTTCTTATCGGTTTGGCAGAACGTTTTTCAGGGGCAGAAGTACATTTTGATATGCTGAATCAATGGATGAGCACCAAATCATCATTACATGACACTGTGAGTAAAACCAAAGCAACTTTTAAGTTTGGTCTAGATGACGACAAAGCGATTGAAGCTTGGCATCCTAAACTCAAATATGGGCAGACTTATTTATTTAATCAGTTTAAAGGTTGGCGTCGAATGGGCATTATTTTAACTACTTTAATGTCAATTATTCCGCAAATGAAAACATCTTCACGGATTTTAATGTATCGAATTAAATGACGCTTTTAAAAATGCCAAGAGTTTATTTTAGAGCCTTTTATCGAGATAGATGGTGACTTTTAAACCTTGTGGTTGGTTGTGACTAAATTGAATGGTGTAACCGTAGCGTTCAAGGATCAATTTAACCAAAGATAAGCCCAATCCATGCCCATTATTTTGCGACGATTTACGCCAAAATCTTTGTGTTAATAAAGTTAGTTCATTGTCAGCGAGTCCGATACCATGATCAATGATCATCAATTTACCTTTTATTAATTGAATTTCAATTGTTTGCTGAGAATTTGAATGAATATATGCATTTTCAATCAAATTTTTTAAGATGATATTCAACTCAGTTTCAGGAATTTGAATAGTTTGCTCAACCGCTATAGTCAGGTTTAAATTGTTTCTGATTTCAGGGTAGTTCGACTCAAGTTCAAGCATAACTTGCTTTAAACTTTGACCAATATCTGTAGAGACAGGCTGAAATGCTTGTAAAGTCATAGCCTCCATCTGACTGAGCAATAACAGTTGTTTTAATAGTTGTTCATAGCGATTAATACTATGTTCTGCTTGTTCAAGGTTTTTAAATGCCGCATGATCTGTCATTTGAGACTGAGCTAACATGAGTTTACTCAGTTGAACGTGTGTTTTGATTGCGGTCAATGGACTACGCAACTCATGTGCAGCGAATGCGGTAAAACTCTTTTCATTTTCAAGACTTTTATGAAGTTGTTGAATTAAATCAAATAAATTGTCCACAAATGGCTGGATTTCTTTGGGAGTATTTTGTGACTTCAATTCAATCAAATAGAGGGCGGATTCCGATAAATTCTGTTTTTTCTTAATCAAGGTATTGGAAATATTTTGTAGCGGACGAAATTCCACTCGCATAATCCATAAAATCAACAGAATACATAAAAAGAGTGTAGCGATCAGTGGGATCAAAACGGATTGTAAAATTTGTTTGAGCAATGAGTGGCGTAGTTGTAGTTTTTCAGCAGTTACCACCTGAATATTGCCTTTTTGAATGACATAACTGCGCCATTCTGTATTCTGATAACGCCATGTACTAAAACCAGTTTTTTGTGTCTGTAGATTTTCTGGCGCACCACGAGTTCGAGCCACGATTTTTTGTTCAACGGCAATATTTGAGCTAAAAACCGAGACCTCACAGGCAATCAGATTTGGATGATTAATATCCTGAGTTTCATGTTGGAGTGCTGAATGAATGTCTTGTAGAGGGAGCTGTTGAACTAAACGGATCACCATATGTGCTGAGGCTGATAAACGTTCATCTAAGGTGTTTTGTAAGCGTTTGGCTAAATCAAAATAAAGCCAACAGAAAACAAATGACCACAGTAATACAAAGATAACAGTAATACTGACCACGAGCCTCCATTTGAGACTGTATCCTTTCACTTGCTTTGCTCCGGATTTTTTAAGATATAACCGACCCCTCGAACGGTTTGAATAATATTGCTATGAATTTTCTGTCTTAGATGATGGATATGAACTGAGATTGCGTTACTTTCTATAGAGTCTTGAAAGCCGTAAATTTTATCAATCAGTTGTTCATTTTTTAAAATTTGATTTGGATAGAGCATAAAGATTTCAAGCAAACTGTATTCACGTCGAGACAAGCTTAATAATTGATTTTGATAAAAAACTTCTTGTGTCTCACAGTTAATTTTGAGCTCACCCATCTGTAATATATTGGAAGAATAGCCAGCATAGCGGCGTGACAATGCCAATATTCGCGCAATAAGCTCATTTAAATCAAAAGGCTTAGTGAGGTAATCATCGGCACCAGCATTTAATGTCTCAATGCATTGTTGAGTTCGATTGCGTGCGGTTAAGACTAGAACAGGGATATGAATTTGATCTTTTCGCCATGATGCAAGTAATTCTAAGCCATCTTGGTCTGGAAGCCCCAAATCCAATAAACACAGGTCTACTGAACTTTGACGGATAAAATAATCAGCTTCACGAGCTGTTCGTGCATGTTCAACTGAAATGTTTAAATAATCTAGTGCAGCCAATATGCTTTGAGCAATGTAGGGATCATCTTCAACTAATACGACAAACATGAGATTTCCTCGGTAGATGACTGCATTCTACAAATAAATTCGCTTGTTAATACTTTCTTAATGATTGTTTTTAATTGATCAACAAGATTGGTTAAAAATAAGATAAGAATGGTTTAACTATAAATGAATAATCAATACATTATCGTGACTTGAGGGCTAAATCAAATGACAAACTTGTCGTTGATTTATCCAAGCGTTGAATTGGAATGTGGTCTAAATAGACAGAGAATATCTTGACTCAAAAATAATCAAGCGATATGAATAACTCGGGGCAAGAAAAAATAAAATAATTAAAATAAAAAGCCGGTTACTTTAACCTAAGTTCGATAAGAATTCTTGATGAAATATGATACTCGGAAACGTCATCCGCAACTGTTTGAGGCAGGACTACTTCTATAAAGTATTGTTTCTGCGACTGATTAAATATGTTGCTGGTGGTTGACGAGTTTTGCGGTGAGCAGCGATACCGCTGCGCAAGATGGTTGC
>NZ_JBXPBY010000029.1:0-10534 GCF_056930735.1 Acinetobacter sp. B-6
CGTGAAGAAAAGTGAAAAAGTCCCATAAAAGAATATAAAAAGGAAGAAAAAGCTATATGGCATAATTATTTTAGCATCGCATTTATTGAAATGGATGTAATACATGCATTTTACGCCATTGAGGCACGCTGTACTTTGTGTTAAAAAAGAATCACTAATGATAAGAAAATAATCAATATGCTCATTTTCCAATTTTTCTTCACCGATTATGATGGTGATGAAGTTATACCCGCTCAAACTCAATATGCATCTATAGATGAAATCATAGAACTTATGCAATCTGTTTTAATTCGACCGGAAAACTTTTTGGGGATTGTCGATAAAAATGATCGAACTTTACAGTTTATTGTAAACTCTGATTATTCATTAGATGCAGATATTCCAATACCTGATCAAAAAGGCTCTTATACAAAAAGGTTAAGCTTAGAAGAAGCGATTAAGATTGTGCAGAAACAGACAGAGTATATTCAACTTGATGCAATTGAAGGTATGACTTTCATGAAGTGGTAGATTTTTAACGGGTAATTCGATTTCGTTCAATTGTTTTAACTAGAAAAATAAAAACCCTCAGACATCCTTGCCTGAGGGTTTTATATTGGTGATATAACTAGATATCTAAAAAAATCCTCAGCGTATCTAAGAAAATGCTGAGATCATCGACATTCAAGATAACGGTTTTAATCATTAAAAGTGTGCATTTAAGCCAATATATGGACCTTTAAAATCGAACTTCATATCACGTTTATCTAGGTCACTGAGTTCAATATTGAGTACACGATAACCTACTTTAGCGCCAAGATCTAAAACAATAGATTTGATAAAATCATATTGAACTTCCGCTTGGGCATCTGTGATTTTTACATCATTAATATTGGTATAAGTTGCTTCAGCTTTAGCACTTAGACCAGTAAAGGGTAATTTTGCGCCAGCTTCTGCATAAATAATAGGTGCATATTCATCTACGTTGACATTTTCTGAGAATTGTTTGACTGAGCCGTTGAGCTTAGTTGCACCTAAGCCAATATCTGCTTTTACAATGTTATCTAGGATTTCATAGTAAAGAATTAAATCGGTATGGTCTAAATCAATTTTAGTTTTGGCTAATTCAGTCTTAGTGTCAGTTTCAGTATTTAACTTTGTATACTTTAATTTTACATTTGGAATAATTGGAATAGGGTGTTCAAAAGCAAGTGAAGCTTGAACTGTACCTTTCTGATCTAAATCATATTTTGAGTTTAAGTCAATATAAGGATCTAATAATAAATTATCTGAACCTGTTTGGTTAGATAGACTGGATGTTTTGTGATTGATTTGAGATGTACCATCAATACTCCAATAACTAATATCTCCTTTTAAACCAATAAAATCAGCTTGGGCAAATGAGCTTAAACCTAGCACTGCAATAAATAATGGTAATTGAATAGCTTTCATATTTCCTTCTTGATGAAATAATTTTTCATCTGATATTTTTGTTACTTAAATAGGATTCAATACAACATAAACTGTGGGCATGATATAGAGGTTTATTAAATTTTGCATTATTAAAAAAGATGAAATCGAGGATATAACATGAGTGAGACTATTGACGAAACAGTGTTTGAACTACCACTTTATGTTGCAAATAAGGCAGTAAAAACAGGGAAATGGCTCGAGGTCTATGACAAGTTTTCTGGTCAGCTATATGCAAAAGTCGCTTTAGCTGATGCAAAAACCTTAGAAAAATCGATCAGTGCAGCAGTAAACGCTGAAAAGGAAATGGCAGCACTGAAACCCTTTCAAAAGCAAAAAATACTTTTACACTGTGTTGGTCGTTTTAAAGAATTGCGTGAAGAATTAACTCAGCTTTTGATTGTGGAAGGTGGAAAGCCAAAACTTGCTGCCGCAGCAGAAGTTGAGAGATTGATTAATACTTTTCAAATTGCCGCAGATGCCGTATCCACGATGAGTAATGGTCATTTGATGCCTTTAGCGGTGACAGCTGCTGCATCTGCGTACAGAGGAATGGTGCAGCATGTACCAATTGGCGCAATTTCCTTAATTAGTCCTTTTAATTTTCCGCTGAATTTAACTGCACATAAAATAGCACCTGCGATAGCAGCAGGTTGTCCATTTGTACTCAAACCAGCCAGTTTGACACCCATTTCTGCATTAAAAATCGCAGAAATTTTAGCGGAAACAGATTTGCCTAAAGGTGCATTTTCAGTTTTACCCTGTCCGCGTGAACATGCGGATGTGTTGGTGACGGATGATCGTTTTAAATTATTAAGTTTTACTGGCTCGGATCAAGTTGGTTGGGATATGAAAGCGCGAGCAGGACGTAAAAAAGTTACTTTAGAGTTAGGGGGTAATGCCGCTGTGTTGATTGAGCCAGATACAGAGCTCAATGATGCACTGTTTGATCGAGTGATAAGTGGTTCATATAGTCATGCTGGTCAAGTCTGTATCAGTGTGCAACGGATTCTTGTTCATGCCGATATTTATACAGAGTTTAAGAAGAAGTTGGTAGCGAAACTGAAAAAGATACGTGCCGCAGATCCAAGTTTAGAAACCACAATTGTTGGTCCAATGATTAAAGCATCTGAAGCACTCCGATTAAAAAAATGGCTCGATAAAGCAGAGAAAAAAGGCACTAAAATTTTATTGGGTGGTGCTTTATCAGGTGTTTTATTTGAGCCAACGTTGCTAGAAAATGTAGACGAGTCACTTGAGATTTATCAAAATGAAGCGTTTGGTCCAGTGGCAATTTTAGAAAAGTATAGAAACTTTGAAAAAGGGATTGAGATCATTAACACAAGTCGTTTTGGTCTACAGGCAGGGATCTATACACAAAATCTCAATAAAATGCTCTATGCATGGGATCATTTAGAAGTGGGTGGGGTAATTATCAATGATATACCGACTTTTAGAGTGGATAATATGCCTTATGGAGGTGTCAAAGATTCAGGGCTGGGACGTGAAGGTATTCAATTCGCTATTCGTGACATGCAAGAAGAGCGCTTGCTTGTGATTAAACAATAAGCCATATTAAAGGAGCCTCGGCTCCTTGTTTTGTTAATTTTTTGAATAGAGTGAAAAATGATAATAAAAACTTTACCTCAGTGGATTTCATTGGTTTTCCTGTCCTTACTTAGTGTGCAAATTTGGGCATTTCAGGCTGAAAAACTAGTCAATGACGCGCGATCACAAATCTGGAAAACACTTTATTATGATCCGAGCTATACCCAACTCAAGTATCCAATGGGCGATGTACCTTTGGTCAAAGGAGTATGTACTGATGTGGTGATTCGTGCTTTACGTCATCAAAACATTGATTTACAAAAGTTGATTCATGAGGATATGCAACGAAATTTTAAAAAATATCCGCAAAAGTGGGGTTTAAAATCGACTGATAAAAATATTGATCATCGACGGGTACCCAACATCATGACTTATTTTCAACGACAAGGTTATCAAGTCAATGATCAGAAATATCAAGCGGGTGATATTGTCACTTGGGATTTAGGCAAAGGACTCACACACATTGGCATTATTTCAGATAAGACAACACTTTTATCCAAAACCCCTTTGGTGATTCATAACATTGGTTATGGAACACGTGAAAACGATATTTTATTGAGCTATAAAATTATAGGGCATTATCGTTTACCTAAAAACTCAAGTCCCTAATAGACCTTTGATCATAAAAAGATTTTGACAAATTTTAAACGAGATAAAGCGATACATCTTGAAATTCTTAGGATGCTTTAGAAAAAAATCTATGCTTTTAAGTTTGTTAAAGCAGACGACTTTTATGGTTTAAATAGACTCTTTTTTGTAATGCCTTAACTTATTTCTTTTTGTTGTAGGGCATGCAAAATAGTTTTTTTTACTCAAATAAAAAGTTGTTAAAAATATTCTCCCTAGGGAATATGAGGTGTATTTTTCCAAGTGTTGATAAGCAATTGGTGATCGTCTCAGCTCATGATTAAAAGTTGACTTATGGTCGATCAATCAAAAAATAAAAGAATAGAGATCCGTATATATTGCTTATCTTTTTAATTAACACGTCTAAAAAGCTGAAATTAACAGTAAATCAGATCATTATTTCGACAGGGTGAGATAAAAAATAGCCATAAGAGATAAATGGTATAAAAAAACCAAGAAAATTGTCACAATTTACAGATAAATCGATATAAAACAGGTATTGTTAGTCCATTAAACAGTCGTTTTCTATTGAAGCGCTTTAACCAAGCAATCAACACAATGACTGGTTTGGAATAACAACAAAGTGCTCAAAAGGTGCTGTTTTATTCGAACAACAAAATTTTAAAATTGGTACTTCTTTTGCTCGCAGATGACAATGACAAAAAGCGGCATTGGAGGACATCTACAGAATTAGGTGTTTTATGACAGAATCTCGTGAAAACTGGACATCACGATCGGGTTTTATTATTGCAGCTGTTGGATCGGCTGTGGGTTTAGGCAACATTTGGCGTTTTCCTTATGTTGCTTATGAAAATGGTGGTGGTGCATTTTTAATTCCTTATTTAATAGCATTAATTACTGCTGGTTTACCTCTATTATTTTTGGATTATGCAACAGGGCATAAAAGCAATAACTCACCACCTAAAGCGTATCGTGCTTTATTCAAAGGGGGTGAAACTTTAGGTTGGTGGCAAGTCTGTGTCTGTATCATTATTGGTTTATATTATGCCAGTGTGCTGACTTGGGCAGGCAGCTATGTGTACTTCTCTATTGGTCAGTTATGGGGAAATGATCCTGAAAATTTCTTCTTTAATACCTATCTACAAACATCTAAAGCAACTGGTTTTGATTTCCAATTTGTAGGTCATTTATTTTGGCCTATCGTTGGAATTTGGGCACTTACTCTGATCATTTTATTTGGTGGTGTCAAGAAAGGTGTTGAATTCTCGAACAAAATTTTCATGCCATTGTTGTTTATTCTATTCACTATTCTTGTGATTCAGGCATTACGCTTACCAGGTGCAGTGCAAGGTTTGAATGCATTCTTTACCCCAAACTGGGCAGCGATGTGGGACTATAAAGTTTGGCTCGCGGCATTTGGTCATACTTTCTTTTCTCTTTCAGTTGGTTTCGGGATCATGGTGACCTATGCATCTTATCTTAAACCGAAAACCAACTTGACTGGTTCTGGTCTGATTGTTGGTTTTGCCAATGCTTCAACTGAAATCTTGGCAGGTATTGGTATTTTTGCTGCGCTTGGTTTTATGGCATTTGCAGCAGGGAAGCCTGTTGATCAAGTCGTGAGTGGTGGTATCGGTTTGGCATTCATTGCGTTCCCTAAAATCATTTCGAGTTTAGGAGCTGGTGCTGATTTATTTGGTTTATTGTTCTTCTCTTCTTTATTTGTGGCTGGTATTTCTTCAATGGTGAGTATCCTTGAAGTACCCATTGCGGCAATGCAAGACAAGTTAAAGTGGGGACGTAAAAAAGCCGTGACTATCATTGGTGGTGGTAGTGCGATTGTTTCGATCTTCTTATTTTCAAGTGTGAATGCAATTAAACTGGTTGATATTGTCGATCATTTTATCAACAATATTGGTATTATTGGTGGTGCACTATTGTCAATTATTGCAGTGGCATGGTTTAAACGTTCTGCATTGATCGAGTTGCGTGATCATGTGAACCGTATTTCAACTGTTCAATTAGGTAAAGGTTGGGATTTCACATTAACCGTCATCACTTCTTTGATTTTGCTGGTAACTTTATGTATGACCATTTTTAGTTTGATTAAAAATGGATACGATACATATAGTGCAAGTATGTTGATGTTCTTTGGTTGGGGCAGTGTGATTTTCTGTGCTGTGGTGGCTTTAGTACTCAGCAAAATGAAAGATCGATAGGAGCAGCAAAATGAATACATCAGCTATTATTATGATGATTATTTCAATGGTGTTTTTATGGGGAGGATTAATTCTCTCGATCTTACACCTCATGAAAAATCCTGAAGAATTAGACGAGGTTCTTGAAGAAGTTAAAGATCAACATACACTTTGATTTAACTATTCATCTAAAGTCAAAAAAGCAGGCTATATTGCCTGCTTTTTTAGTCTGTTAAGCGAGTTTTTTGATTCGACAATAATAAAAACCATCACCATGATCAGTTTGCGGAAGTAATTGACGACCATGAATTTGTTCAATTCCCCAATCAGCATCAATTTTTATTTCTTCGGCATCTGTATGTTCTGCAAAGAATTCCACCATTTGTTGTTCATTTTCAGCTTTAAGAATTGAACAGGTGATATAAAGCAGGGTTCCACCGACTTTAAGTTGTTGCCACATATGATTCAAAATTTGCTTTTGCAAATCGACCACTTGTTGAATATCTGTAGACTGTCTGAGTAAGCGAATATCTGGATGACGACGCATTACACCGATTGCAGAACAAGGCGCATCTAGGATAATGCAATCTACAGGTTGCGTATAAGTCCATGTTGTAGCATCAGCTGTGATGATTTCTACGTCAGCATAGGCATTTAATTCTAGACGTTCCAAATTTTCAGAAACACGTAAGAGGCGTTTAGCATCATGATCAAGCGCAATTAATTTTTGTGGATTAAAGCGCTCTAAAATATGTGCTGTCTTTCCACCAGGCGCTGCACATGCATCGATAATAATTTTATCATCTAAATTTGGTAATAACGTGGCACAGAGTTGAGCGTGTTCATCTTGAACGGAAAATCCGCCTTCTTCAAAGCCCGGCAAATGGGTAATATTTCCAGTTTGCTCAAGTACAATACCAACATCAGAAAGCATACAAAGTCGAGCATCAATCTGTTCTTCCTCTAAGATATCTAGATATTCATCACGACTAATCTGACGTTCATTGATACGCAAAGTCAGTGGTGCAACTTGTTTTAAGTTTTGACAGATTTCATCAACTTGGTTTGTCCAATCTTTTTTTAGTCGTTTGAAAAGCCAACTCGGTAAGCCATGAGTTTGGTTCAATACAGTTTCAAATTCTGATGTTTCACGTGAAACACGACGAAGGATAGCATTAACCAAGCCACTCATTGGCTCAAATCCTAGTTGTTTAGCTGCATTGACTGTTTCTGAAATCGCTGCATGTGCAGGAATACGCGTACATAAGAGTTGGTAGAGCCCAAGATATAAGCAACTTTCAAGCGCTTCATTGTCCAATGGTTTTGTTAATAGCGGAAGCGTAACGGCTTTTAAGGAATACCATTGACGTAAGCAGCCCAATGTTAGTTCATGGTATAAACCACGATCACGTTCAGAAACGGTGTTGATATGTTGGTTCAACACAGATGCTAAAGATTGACCATTTTGAACAGCAACAAGGGTTTTAATCACTTGGGCACGCAAATTCAAATTTTTTGCAGAGGATTGAATTTGACTCATGCGAATTGATGTCCTACAGATAGTTTATGACCTTGGATGATTTGAACGGGATTAACGGCTTTGCCTCCAGGCCACTGTAAACTGGTGAGACAAACTACGCCTTTACCACAGACCACATGTACGCCTTGCTTGTCCATTTCAATAATCGTTCCGACGTCTTCGCCGTTTGCAATTACATTAGAAATTGTTGCATTCCAGATTCTTAGATTATTGCTTTCATCAATTGGAGTAAAGGCAACAGGCCAAGGGTTAAATGCGCGGATAGTGCGGTCAATTTCAATAGCAGATTTGCGCCAATCAATCTGGGCTTCTGCCTTAGTCAGTTTGTGGGCGTAAACGGTGAATTGTTCGTCTTGAACTTCACGTGCTTCTAAGTATTGTAGTAATTTTTGCTCTGATTCAAGCACTGTGCAGATTGCTTGAGCACCTTGAGTTGCAAGTTTTTCATACAAGCTTGCGGAAGTATCCATTGTTGTAATTGGGCAAAGGGTTTTATACAACATATCCCCTGTATCTAATCCAGCTGCCATTTTCATAATTGTCACCCCAGTTTCAGTATCACCTGTGGCAATTGCACGCTGAATGGGCGCAGCACCACGCCAACGAGGTAATAATGAGCCATGAATATTTAAACAACTGTATTTAGGTGTGTCTAAAATACTTTGGGGCAAGATTAAACCATAAGCAGCAACCACCATCACATCAGCACCTAAAGCTGCAAGCTCCTGTTGAGCCGCTAAACCTTCTTCAGTGGATGCCTTGAAATGCAGGGGTTGATAAACAGGTAAATCATGCGTTAACGCAAGTTGTTTTACTGCTGAAGCTGTCAATTTTTGTCCACGACCTGACTTACGGTCCGGTTGAGTATACACAGCGACGATTTCGTGGTCAGTTTGAATCAGTGCTGCTAATGCTGAAGCTGCAAATTCGGGTGTGCCTGCAAAAATGATCTTCAAAGGTTGTGCTCAGATTAAATTTTAAAGTCAATTATAGCAAACATGGTTCTATGGTGGGATTTTCAAATGAAAATTTGATTTTCTCCAAATGTGAAAATTAATTATATTATTTTGACACAAAGCTATTTATTTATGATTTTGACCTATCTATAGATCTGTATGTTTCTTTTGATTAATGAATCTGATGCGATTTTGATCGCAGTATGGGTGATATTAAAAAATAATGTGATTTAAGTCACATTTAATAGACTGTGTTTTATAAAAATTAGAATCATTTTTCAGAGTATGGTTTCTTACATATTGAAATAATGATCTGTTTTTTTGTGTTTTGTAAAGTTTTTCTAAACAAAATTAATAAATATTACTCAGAAAAACACAAAGTAGTGAAAGATAAAAATAAAAAGCTATTAAGAAAAATTGTAAACACAAAGAATGTAAACTTAATAAAATATAATTTTGAGGAATGAGTCACACTTATTTTCAACAAATGTGACAAAATTTGTCACATGATTAATTAGAAATAATGTGATTTTAGTAAAACTTTACAATGCTGAGGATAAATATAACTCTATGTTTTTTAAATGTAAAATATTAAGAATGTAAAATAATATAGCTTAATTTCAAAAAAATTAAACCAATTGGTTTAAAAGTTAAAAAAAGTGAAATATATCTCATTTTTTTGATTGCTTTCATTGTATGTAAATTGTTAAATAAAAAAAATTGTACATTTTATATGCATTGTTAAAGCAGAACCTACTGTCAAAAATGCATCTCCTAAGGAAAAGTGATATGAATAAAATCTACAAAGTGATTTGGAATGCGACTTTGTTGGCATGGGTTGCAGTATCTGAATTGGCAAAAGGGAAAACCAAATCTTCTAAAGTAACGGGAATTATTGGCGCTGCGACAGTTAGCTTGATGGTAACGTTTAGTCCTGAAGCATCTGCAGCGATCATAAATACGGATACAAGTTGTGTTACAGGTTCTGCTGGGGCTGTAGGAAATATAAATCCTGGAACTACAGGTACACAAGCAACTGATGGTTCGGGAACATATTCTTTGGTTGCAGGCTGTAATGCCAAAGGGAACAATAATCTTGCTGCAACAGTATTTGGAAGCTTCTCAGAAGTTACGGGGACAGCAGGAACAGCTTTAGGTCACAATAGTCAAGCCAATGCTTTTGGTACAGCTGTAGGTGTTGAGAGTCGCGCTACTGCTGCTGGGAGTACGGCAATTGGTGAAGGCACTCAGTCAACTGGGCAAAATGCTGTGGCATTGGGTGGTACTGCGACAGGGACTGCTGCAGGAAATGTATTATCTGTGGCAAATGCTGTTACGGCTTCTGGTAGCGGTGCTGTGGCTATCGGTGGTAATGCAACGAGAGGCGCTCAGTCTGCTGGAACGGATGCTGTTGCAATTGGTGCACAGTCTACTGTCGCAGCAGCTGGTACTGGTGCAGTGGCTTTGGGTGCAAGAAGTAATGCTTCGGCGGCTACTACTGTGGCTATAGGGGATGGGGCAAATGCATCAATTGCAGGTAGTATTGCTTTAGGAGCTAGCTCAACGACTTCTGCATCCGTAAATAGTACAGCACAAACAATCAATGGTAAATCTTACACAGCAACTGGTACTGCAAGTACAGGTGTTGTAAGTGTTGGTTCTGGTTCAATAAAGCGACAAATACAAAATGTTGCAGCGGGTCAAGTCACAGCTTCTAGCACAGATGCAGTGAATGGTAGTCAATTATTCAATACAAATACTGAGTTAGCTAAGGTTGCGACAGATACAGCTGCGGCTTTAGGCGGTGGCGCAGCTGCTGGTACGACGGCTGGTGGTATAACAGCTCCAAGCTATACAATCACAAAAACAGATGCAAGCACAACAACTGTCAACAATGTTGGCGCAGCAGTGAATGCGTTAAACAATGAGGTAGTTAAAGCAATTACCTTCAACGGAACCACAGGAACGACCAACCAGAAATTAGGTTCATCTATTGCAGTGATTGGCGATAGTAAAAATATTTCTACTGCGGTTACTACAAATCAAATTAAAGTTTCTATTTCTGATAATCCAACTTTTACAACAGTTACTACTGGGAATAGTAAATTAGATAATACTGGTTTAACCATTACTGGTGGTCCAAGTGTTACAACTGGTGGCATTAATGCAGCCAATACTGTAATCAGTAATGTTGC
>NZ_JBXPBY010000030.1:0-9034 GCF_056930735.1 Acinetobacter sp. B-6
CCCCCTGTACCATAGTCATAACCAATAAACCAATTCATCGGTAGTTCACTGTTTAATGCTTCTTCTTCCTTGATCGAATTAAACCATTCGTAGCTGATTGCAGTTAACCAGTTCACAGTTTTAATGCCTGTTATTAATCTATTAGATAAAAGTCCTGGATTTCCTACATCCATTGCCCAAGCTCTACGAGCCATAAACGCTTCGGTCGGTTCATTCTTATCACTTCTTATTCTAGAAATGAGACAAGCATAACCTGCATAACCATGTTTGGCTTTTAAACGTTGCGCACACTTAATAAATAAATCAATAAAAGCTTTACTATTTTCACCAACCCAGTCGATTGGCATAGAAAAAGTTAAAGAGCTTTGATATTTCCCATTCTTCACTTGCCATTGACTAGATCCTCCTACATAAAACTCCCATGCCCCTGTTGCAAATTTCTCTTTACCACTGGTATATAAAAAATTAAAAGCTTTCATAGGACTATAAAGTTTTAAGATATTTCGTATAGGTTTAACTTTTTCAAAAGCTAAACTAGCACCACCAGCCCCGTTAGGTGGCTCATCCTGCCATAACCAAGTTAAATGCGCTTTGGCATGGGCTTGATAATCATCAAAGCATTGAGCAATCGCTTCACGCATTTCATCACTAAAACCCTCTTTAAAGTATAAAACCGCACGAATCGCAGGAATCGCACCGACATAGTCCTCTCCACCTTGAGGAGTGAGTAAACCACCACCAATGGCGCCTTTTTCTTGCATCGCAACCCATGCTTTGTAGTCTTGTTCTTTTTTAAAATGCATTGTTTTCTCCAAGTTAAAATGCCGGGGCTGGGAATTTTGGCATTTTCGGTAGTTTGCCTTTTCGCAACTGTGCCAAGGCAGCTAATGTCGCAATTGCTGCAGTTGCCCATTCAGTCACTGTAGATTTTTTACCATCATCATCACCACAACCACATTCATCAGGGTCGAGCACTTTTAACTTACTGTAGTCGCCTGCTATTTGCTCATAAGCCTTTTCTTGCTCAGGACCAAAAACATCCGTACCAAACTTAATTTCCACCACATGTTTAATATTGTCTTGGGTTGGAGGTGCATTGGGGTCTTTGACAATAACCACATCAGGGCGACGAGTCATTCCCTCCCCCTTTTCATACTCATACCCTTTATCTTTAAGCCAATTTTTTTTAATCCATCCCCAAACATATTTATGCCCTTTGGTGAGTATATTTTTATCCATGATCGGTTCAGGAGGGTCTGTATGCATATCATAAGTGATTTCGGGTTTATATGGACTTTGATTAAACATCATTTCATCCATTTCTTTTAATCGCTCAGAAACACATGATTGATAAAGGTTATTTTGCTTTTTCCCTTTGTTTGGATTGTAGTTACAATAACAAATGGCACTACAAAGAATTTCTTTGTCTTTGGGATCAAGTGCCGTACTGTCAATTGCAACAACTTTAATTGTTTGAAGTTGAGCTGGTTTAGTTGTTAATATTCCTTGTGGTTTTCCTTGATCAGCCATTGTCTAACTCATCCACTAAATTGAGATGAATTTCTTCCTCAGACGGGGTATAAATCCAATCAGTATAGCCTTGCGTATCACTTGCATAAATTGTACTGGTGCCATCTCCCATGGTTACACGGACTCTACGGTTGGCGATCGGTTCACCAGTATTTTGGTCAACAAGCTGAAAACGCCCTGAATGGTCTTGTGGTGGCGGTATTGTCTCTTCACCCTCATCGTTTGGATTACCCATCAGTTGAGAACCAAAAGGTGAACTGGCTTCAACAACCACTTGAAATGAACTTGGCAATAATTTCGCACCACATGCTGTTTTCATTCCTGCTAAAGCAACCTGACTATTATCAGGAAGAATAAAATTAGGTGCACCTTCAGCAATTGGAAAAACGCCTTTACATTTAGGACAAGCAACCATATAGCCTTTGGCAGCCATACCGATTCCATTGACTAAGGTAGAGGCATTGCTTTGAATCACGACACCACCATGATCGGTTTTACAACCTTGGACAATAACAGCTTGAGTCATAATTATTCTCTTATTTTATTTAGTAAAATTTAATAAAAATGTTTATATAAAAATGAATAAACCGCTCAAATATACCTTAATTATATGCAAGTAACAAATTTTCAAGCTAGAAACCTAGCCAGTTATTCATTTCATATTAGGAATAAAAAAGTAAAAAGCTCATTCTAGATTGGATTAAAAAATAGGGACAAGGCAAACAAAAAATTATTATTGTGTTAAAATTCAATTGATTAATTTCGTGAAAATATATGTGATTATGCTTTACAATAGACTTAATCACTACTTTTTTAAAATTATAGATTCAGTTTCCCCAAAAGCATATAACAGATTATTGATATCATGCTATATACCTTAAAAATATTTAATGAAATTAATTCGCCTATCTATTATTAAGTAAAAATTGACGTATTTGTCGATTCAATGGTGCTGAATAATACTTTTCGATTGCCCAACTCAATATAAATACTCCCATAAAATAAATAGGCAATAGCATCAATTTTTCGGCGGGTAGAGTTTCTTTGGGAAGATAAAAAACTTTAAACATACCTAGAATAATCAGATGAAATAAATACATCTCATAACTACGCTGCCCTACCCACTCCATAGCTTTGGAGAACATAGAGGATGATTCAGCTTGCGGATGTTGAGCAAAACAGAAAATTAAAATCGCAGACAATAGCGCAAAAATAGACACTCCCCATGTACTGACATCTTTAATTGGGGCATAAAAGTACAACATAATCATCAAAATACAAACCACAGGCACTATGATTTTTGGAATATCAAGCTTTGTCCCCACCTTTTGAGCAATTAATGCGGTCAAACCCCCCATTGCAATGCCATCGAAACTCGAAAAATAGTGATATAAATATGCCCCACTTTCTTCAGCAAAGTGTAAAGAACGAAAGTAAGGTGCATAACAAATAACAACCAACAACAATGCAATGAAACCTTTCCCTCGCCCTAAAGCCAAACAGAGTATTGGAAAGGCTAAATAAAACACCTCTTCAACCGACAATGACCATAAGACACCAAGTGCATAATTCACCCAACCATTCTCAATGATCAATATATTCATCCAAAAGGTAAAAGCAGAAAATACAGTGAGCCCATAAGAGACTTCAATGTCATTGGGTGCTTGATTCATAAATGGTTTAAGTCCCATCGCACCAAATATCGTGACCAAAGCAACAAGCAGGACTAAACAAGGTATAATTCGTGCAATACGGCGAACATAAAAGTCTTTTACTCTGATATGCCCTAACGATCCACTTCTTTGTAAAGTATGCTGGGTAATCAGAAAGCCTGAAATGACGAAAAACATCGTCACCCCATAGTTGCCATTACGCGCAATCAAATTATTAAGACTTTCTCCAAAAATTTGTACACCTAAAAATGTGTCGTGTAATTTATAAGGAATATTAAAATGATGAATCAGCACCAATAAAATTGAAATGCCTCGTAATAAATCAATCTTGTTATTGCGCATAGATATTATTGTTTAACCAAAATAATGCTATTAAACGTGTTTTTTATTTTTATTTCAGTATTTTATTTTGAACAATTTGTTAATAAATTGATGTAGCCGATGGATTGTAAATCTAAAAATAATGTCAATCAAGACATCATGAACTATATAAAATTTATAACGAAATCAATTTAATTAGAAAAAAAATATACAGGAGATGACCTAAAACCATCTCCTGATCAGTTAAAAGTTGAAGATATTCAACATTAGTCTTGTTGATGACTACGTTTTCTCATACGCGGTTTATACATGAACTGATAAGTGACCGCCAAAATAATCACCCACAACGGACTGATGATGAGTGCCTTTAAAGTATCAGGCTCCAAGCTGAGAATCACCAATGTAAACGCAAGGAAGATCAATACAATATATGACATCCATACGCCACCTGGCATTTTAAAGTTTGATTTTGCATGCAGTTCTGGGCGTAATTTACGATAGCGTATATAACAGACCATGATGATACTCCAGATGCTGATGAACAAAATCACGCACAGAGAACTTGCCAGCGTAAATGCTTCAACAGTATTGGGTACAAAATACTGTAAGGCTGCACCAGCCATAATGAAACCACAAGAGAACAACAACCCTTTTGCAGGAACAGCACGTTTTGATAGCTCAGCTAGCTTTTCAGGCGCTTGACCTTCTTTGGCTAAACCAAAGAGCATACGACTGGTTGAAAACACACCACTGTTCATTGACGACATCACAGAAGATAACACCACCAGATTCATAATAATGGCAGCACCACCAATACCTGCATGCATAAATAACGATACAAAAGGACTTTGGTCAGCTGGAATTTCTGTCCAAGGTGTTACAGACATTACAATAAACAATGCCAATACATAAAACAAAATAATCCGTGTAGGAATTGCATTGACCGCTTTAGGCAAGTTCTTTTCTGGATCTTTGGTTTCAGCCGCCATCGTACCAATCAGCTCAACCCCCACAAAGGCAAATAAGGCAATTTGGAAGCCTGCTAAAAAGCCAGTTCCGCCTTTCGGAAACATTCCCCCATATGACCACACATTGCTAAAGCTGGCAACAGAGCCACTTGGCGCTTGAAAGTGGCTAAATACCATATACCCACCAATCAAAATCAAGCCAAGAATGGCTAGAATCTTAATCAATGCAAACCAAAATTCAATTTCACCGAACAATTTTACGGTAAGCAGGTTAATCCCGAGAACCAAAAGCACGCAGCCTGCACTAATCAGGGCTTGCCCCATGGGCGTAAAAGCAACGCCATCGGGTAACCAAAAATTTAAATAATTAATAATTGCAGCTAAATCAGCAATGCCGACCAAAATCCAACCCAGCCAATAAGACCAGCCGATGTAGTAACCTGCACCAGGACCAATCAAGTCATGTGCCATGTCGATAAATGATTTGTAATGCAGATTGGAAAGTAGAATTTCCCCTAATGCACGCATTAAGAAGAAAAACATGGCACCAATAATCATATAAATGATTAAAATCGAGGGACCTGCTAGAGAAATTGTTTTCCCTGATCCCATAAATAAACCTGTACCAATCGCACCGCCTATGGCAATTAATTGCAAATGACGATTTGATAGTTTCCGTTGCAGCTCATGTGGCGACGATGGTGCGTCATCTGTATGGCTTGAAGTTGTCATAAAAATATCCTTTTTGACAATTTTTCTGGAGGTAAAACTTGCTTGTGGCAACAGAACATTCCCGTTCTATTTTGTTTTACCCAACTTGAGCGAAAGCACATGGTTTACATGTGCTTTGGCTTTGTTTCTAAATAAGTACGATTTAAGTCATGCAGTGATCAATGCGTAGACATTAAAAAGCTTATTTCTGTGCTGCAGTGACTGCAATTTCAATCAACCAATCTGGATTCACCATGTCTGCTTGAATTGTGGCACGAGAAGGGGCAACACAACCTTTTAACCAATCCACCCAAACAGCATTGAATGCTGGAAAGTCTGATAAATTTTTTATGTAAACATTTGCAGACAATAAACGAGATTTATCAGTATCGGCTTCAAGCAAGAGTTGATCGATGGTTGCCAAGATATCTTTGGTTTGACCCACAACATCAAGTTGCGTATTTTTAGGTACTTGACCAGATAAATAAACCACTTTATTAAAAATTGTGACTGCACTCATCACTTCATTGCTATTCAGTTTCTGAATATCAGCATGTTGAAGATTATTTGACATCTTTATTTCCTTATTTCGAAATTTTGAAATTAACGCGTGCAGTGACACCACACATGAGTTCATAACCAACTGTGCCTGAACTTGCAGCAACATCATCGATCGGCAGTACAGCACCGTCAGAAGATTGTCCCCACAACACCACTTCACTGCCAATGTCAGCATCCGTAATATGAGTTAAATCAACTGCGAGCATATCCATACTGACTCGACCAATGGTTTTAGTCAGTACAGAATTGACCAACACTGGCGCATCCATAGAGATACGCTGATAACCATCAGCATAACCACATGCAACAATACCGATTTTCATCGCATGGGGTGCTGTGAACTTTGAACCATACCCCACTGTTTCATTTGCCTGTAAATCTTGAACTGCGATGATTTCACTGCGCAAACTCATGCTTGGTTTAAGATTCCAGTCTTGGATTGAATGAGTGGGATAATCAGGTGAGCTACCGTAAAGCATAATGCCGCTACGAACATAATCTGAATGTAAATCTTGTGAATGTCTCAGGATGGCAGCGCTATTTGAGACCGAGCGGTCACCCGCTAAATCGTGAATCGTCTCATCAAAAACACGTTGTTGATATTCAATCCCAGATTTTCCCAAACGCTCTCCATCTGCATCTGAAAAATGCATCATATGAGTGACGGACTTGACCGCAGCACACTGTTTCAATCGTTGCCACATTGTACGATAAACCTCTGGTTTAAAACCCAGACGATTCATGCCCGTATTCATTTTTAAAAATACGTCGAATTGGGTCTGTGATTGAGCATGTTGTGTTTGGAACTGCTCTAACCAAGTAATTTGTGCTGTGTGATGCAAACTAAAGCTCAATTGGTATTTTTCACAATCCATTAGATCTTCTGCGGAGAAGATACCTTCTAAAAGCAAGATTGGACCTGTCCAACCTAATTTTCTTAATCTTTTTGCTTCATCAATATCCAATAAAGCAAAACCATCTGCGGATTTAAACGCTTCATAAACACGCTCAATTCCATGCCCATATGCATTGGCTTTGACCACTGCAAAAACCTTACTTTGAGGCATAAATTGACGAGCAACATTTAAATTATGCTGTAATGCATCATGATGAATGACAGCAGTAATTGGTCTAGGCATGTTATTCGTCCCTGAATACGAATCTGCAATTAAAGCGTTTATCTCTAAACGCCTTAATACAATGTGAATAATAAAAATGAATGCAGTTTTTAAGCTGCGTGAGGATAACGCTGAATAGATAGACCTTCTGTACTAATATCTGTTTGATGATTCAATACAAGATCACTGATCAATTTTCCTGAACCACATGCCATCGTCCAACCTAATGTGCCATGACCTGTATTTAAGAATAAGTTTTTAAAACGTGTCGCGCCAATAATCGGTGTACTGTCAGGTGTCATTGGACGAAGACCTGTCCAGAACGATGCTTGTGCCAAATCACCACCTGGGAATAAATCTTGAGTAACCATTTCTAAAGTGCCACGACGGTCAGCATTTAAACCATGGTTAAAACCACTCAGCTCAGCCATTCCACCCACACGGATACGTTGATCAAAACGCGTGATTGCAATTTTATAAGTCTCATCTAAAACTGTAGACTGTGGTGCAAATGTTGGATCAACAATCGGAATGGTTAATGAATAACCTTTTACAGGATAGACTGGTAAATTTAACTCAAGAGGTTTTAAGAAATCCCGTGAATAGCTACCAAATGCCAATACATAACGATCAGCTGTCAATACTTGACCATTGACCAGAACACCCTTGATTTCATCACCTTCAACCACAAGTTTTTCAACATTTTGGTTAAATTTAAAATCTACGCCCAAATCTTTGGCTAAGTTGGCTAAGGCATTGGTAAATAAATAACAATCGCCTGTTTCATCATTTGGAAGATGCAAACCACCCACCAATTTATCTTTCGCATGTTCGAGTGCTGGCTCAACCTTTGCAAGATCATCTTTAAGCAACAACTCATGAGGAACGCCACACTCTTTCAGTACAGCAATATCACGTTGAACCATCTCTAATTGTGCTTCTTTACGGAAGACTTGCAGGGTACCTTTTGAACGGTTTTCGTATTGAATACCTGTATCTTTACGAAGCTCTCTTAAACAGTCACGGCTATATTCAGCAACACGTGTCATACGTTCTTTATTGATGGCATAACTTTCTGAATTACAGTTTTTAAGCATTTGCGCCATCCACTGTAATTGCCACATGCTTCCATCGATATTGATTGCCAGCGGTGCATGGTGTTGAAACATCCATTTCACAGCTTTGAATGGGATACCCGGTGCAGCCCACGGCGTTGAATATCCTGGGGAGATTTGACCTGCGTTACCAAAGCTGGTTTCTTCAGCAGGACCTGCTTGACGATCTAAAACTGTAACTTGTGCTCCTTGCTGCGCGAGGTAATATGCACTTGCTACACCAATCACACCACTACCTAATACGATTACACGCATTTCTTATCCTTTACGCATTTACTAGTTTATTTAACTAGTATATTTTTGGTTCAATAGTTTATTTCACTATTTTTGATGTTAAAATTTAGGTGTTTTAATTTTTTTTCGTGAAAATTCACCAAAAAAAGGAAATTATTGATGCGTAAATTAGACCGTATAGATCGAATGATTTTAGAAATTCTTCAGAATGAAGGTCGCATTGCCATCAGTGAATTGGCTTCGCGAGTTAGTTTATCAACAACACCTTGTTCTGAGCGAGTTAAGCGTTTGGAACGTGATGGCATCATTATGGGTTATCATGCGCGCCTCAATCCAAAACACCTTGATCGTAACTTATTGGTTTTTCTTGAAATTAGTCTCTCTGCAAAATCAGGTGATGTTTTTGAACAAGTGGCGAAAGATCTAATGGAAATACCAGAAGTACAAGAGTGCCACCTCATTTCTGGGGACTTTGATTATCTGGTCAAAGCCCGACTAAAAGAAATGAGTGCTTACCGCCGTTTACTGGGTGACTTACTTAAAAAACTGCCTTCGTCCGCATCTTCACATAGTTATATTGTGATGGAAGAAATTAAAGAATCACTCTATCTAGACGTAAAATAAATAAATTAACCTGAGTTAGATAAGAATTCATGATGAAATATGATACTCGGAAACGTCATCCGCAACTGTTTGAGGCAGGACTACTTCTATAAAGTATTGTTTCTGCGACTGATTAAATATGTTGCTGGTGGTCGACGAGTTTTGCGGTGAGCAGCGATATCGCTGCGCAAGATGGTTAG
>NZ_JBXPBY010000031.1:0-5457 GCF_056930735.1 Acinetobacter sp. B-6
ACACTACCATCAGCGCTAAGAGGTTTCACTTCTGAGTTCGGGAAGGGATCAGGTGGTTCACTCTTGCTATTGTCGCCAGCAAACTGTTATGGACTTTTTCGGGTCTTATGGGTATGCCTTACTTTGTTCCAAATGAGTTTAACAGAAGAACATTTGAGTTGGTTATTGTAACTAGCTTTACAACTAAATCAAGTATCTTTGATCTTTTATGAATCAAATGATGCTACATATACAACTGCTTGGGTGTTGTATAGTCAAGCCTCACGAGCAATTAGTATTGGTCAGCTTCATGCGTCACCGCACTTCCACATCCAACCTATCAACGTCGTAGTCTTCAACGGCTCTTTAGAGGACATAAAGTCCTAGGGAAATCTTATCTTGAGGTAGGCTTCCCGCTTAGATGCTTTCAGCGGTTATCCCTTCCGAACATAGCTACCCGGCGATGCGACTGGCGTCACAACCGGTACACCAGAGGTTCGTCCACTCTGGTCCTCTCGTACTAGGAGCAGATCCTCTCAAATTTCCAACGCCCACGGTAGATAGGGACCGAACTGTCTCACGACGTTCTAAACCCAGCTCGCGTACCTCTTTAAATGGCGAACAGCCATACCCTTGGGACCTGCTTCAGCCCCAGGATGAGATGAGCCGACATCGAGGTGCCAAACACCGCCGTCGATATGAACTCTTGGGCGGTATCAGCCTGTTATCCCCAGAGTACCTTTTATCCGTTGAGCGATGGCCCTTCCATACAGAACCACCGGATCACTAAGACCTACTTTCGTACCTGCTCGACTTGTGGGTCTCGCAGTTAAGCGCGCTTTTGCCTTTATACTCTACGCGTGATTTCCGACCACGCTGAGCGCACCTTCGTACTCCTCCGTTACTCTTTAGGAGGAGACCGCCCCAGTCAAACTACCCACCAGACATGGTCCTCGTCCCGGATAACGGGACAGAGTTAGAACCTCAATATTACCAGGGTGGTATTTCAAGGATGGCTCCATAGCAACTGGCGTCGCTACTTCTAAGCCTCCCACCTATCCTACACAAGTAAGATCAAAGTTCAATGTCAAGCTGCAGTAAAGGTTCACGGGGTCTTTCCGTCTAGCCGCGGGTACACCGCATCTTCACGGCGATTTCGATTTCACTGAGCCTCTGCTGGAGACAGCGCCCCCATCATTATGCCATTCGTGCAGGTCGGAACTTACCCGACAAGGAATTTCGCTACCTTAGGACCGTTATAGTTACGGCCGCCGTTTACTGGGGCTTCGATCAAGAGCTTCGCTTACGCTAACCCCATCAATTAACCTTCCAGCACCGGGCAGGCATCACACCCTATACGTCCACTTTCGTGTTTGCAGAGTGCTATGTTTTTAATAAACAGTTGCAGGGGCCTGGTTTCTGTGGCTGCCAATAGCTCAAGGAGCAAGTCCTATCACCGTCAGCAGCGTACCTTCTCCCGAAGTTACGGTACCATTTTGCCTAGTTCCTTCAGCAGAGTTCTCTCAAGCGCTTTGGTCTACTCGACCTGACCACCTGTGTCGGTTTCGGGTACGATTCCTGTGTAACTGAAGCTTAGAGACTTTTCCTGGAAGCATAGTATCAGCCACTTCACGAGTAAACTCGCTTGCTATCAGTTCTCAGCATAGAGCACCCCGGATTTGCCTAAGATGCATGCCTACAACCTTCCACCTGGACAACCAACGCCAGGCTGACTTAACTTTCTCCGTCCTCTCATCGCATTACACAGAAGTATTGGAATATTAACCAATTTCCCATCGACTACGCCTCTCGGCCTCGCCTTAGGGGTCGACTCACCCAGCCCCGATTAACGTTGGACTGGAACCCTTGGTCTTTCAGCGAACGGGTTTTTCACCCGTTTTGTCGTTACTCACGTCAGCATTCGCACTTCTGATACCTCCAGCATGCTTCTCAACACACCTTCATCGGCTTACAGAACGCTCCCCTACCACGTATACAATGTATACATCCGCAGCTTCGGCATATAGTTTTAGCCCCGTTACATCTTCCGCGCAGGCCGACTCGACTAGTGAGCTATTACGCTTTCTTTAAAGGGTGGCTGCTTCTAAGCCAACCTCCTAGCTGTCTATGCCTTCCCACATCGTTTCCCACTTAACTATAATTTTGGGGCCTTAGCTGGCGGTCTGGATTGTTTTCCTCTTGACTACGGACGTTAGCACCCGCAGTCTGTCTCCCGGATAGTACTCATAGGTATTCGGAGTTTGCATCGGTTTGGTAAGTCGGGATGACCCCCTAGCCGAAACAGTGCTCTACCCCCTATGGTATTCGTCCGAGGCGCTACCTAAATAGCTTTCGGGGAGAACCAGCTATCACCGAGTTTGATTAGCCTTTCACCCCTATCCACAAGTCATCCCCTGGCTTTTCAACGACAGTGGGTTCGGTCCTCCAGTTAGTGTTACCCAACCTTCAACCTGCTCATGGATAGATCACCCGGTTTCGGGTCTATACCCAGCAACTAAACGCCCTATTAAGACTCGATTTCTCTACGGCTCCCCTATACGGTTAACCTTGCTACTGAATATAAGTCGCTGACCCATTATACAAAAGGTACGCAGTCACCGAACAAGTCGGCTCCCACTGCTTGTATGCATGCGGTTTCAGGATCTATTTCACTCCCCTCACAGGGGTTCTTTTCGCCTTTCCCTCACGGTACTGGTTCACTATCGGTCAGTCAGGAGTATTTAGCCTTGGAGGATGGTCCCCCCATATTCAGACAAGGTTTCACGTGCCTCGCCCTACTCGTCATCATTATATGTGCACTTTCGTGTACGGGACTATCACCCTCTACGGTAGCACTTCCCAGAGCTTTCCGCTAATACACATATAACTTAATGGGCTGATCCCCGTTCGCTCGCCGCTACTGAGGGAATCTCAATTGATTTCTTTTCCTAAGGGTACTGAGATGTTTCACTTCCCCTCGTTCGCCTCGCATGACTATGTATTCATCATGCGATACCTACCTTATGGTAAGTGGGTTTCCCCATTCAGAAATCTCCGGATCACAGGATATTTGCCGCCTCCCCGAAGCTTATCGCAGGCTATTACGTCTTTCATCGCCTCTGACTGCCAAGGCATCCACCACATGCACTTAATTACTTGACTATACAACCCCAAACAGTCGTTAATCCCTACAAGTAGGATCAACAATGTGGATTTAACCACTTCTATTTGTTGCTTGTGAACTTAATCACTGTACAGCTTCAATTTAATTCATATACCAAAACGCTTGATTCAGTTTTATCGCTAGTTCTCATTTCATTCCGCTTTAACAATTGCTTGTTAAGCTTCATAAAACGAGTTAAACAATTATTTCAACTCAAATATATTCTGTTAATGATTCACTACCGCCTCGTCAGCAAGTAGTTCACTGTGATAAATCACAGAAGTTAATAAACTCTATAAACTTCAGTTCATTAATTTCTATAATCAATCTTTTTTTTAATCAGGTAACTGCGTAGTAGTGGTGGAGACTAGGAGAGTCGAACTCCTGACCTCCTGCGTGCAAAGCAGGCGCTCTACCAACTAAGCTAAGTCCCCAGCTTAAGATCTTAATATATCTGCTCTTCTGTATTCAGTAGACTTGGTGGGTCTGACAAGACTTGAACTTGTGACCCCACGCTTATCAAGCGTGTGCTCTAACCAACTGAGCTACAGACCCTCAGATACATCAATGAAGAACAACTTGTTGTGGATTCTTACCAATCGTCAATCTTTCGTTAAGGAGGTGATCCAGCCGCAGGTTCCCCTACGGCTACCTTGTTACGACTTCACCCCAGTCATCGGCCACACCGTGGTAAGCGTCCTCCTTACGGTTAGACTACCTACTTCTGGTGCAACAAACTCCCATGGTGTGACGGGCGGTGTGTACAAGGCCCGGGAACGTATTCACCGCGGCATTCTGATCCGCGATTACTAGCGATTCCGACTTCATGGAGTCGAGTTGCAGACTCCAATCCGGACTACGATCGGCTTTTTGAGATTAGCATCCTATCGCTAGGTAGCAACCCTTTGTACCGACCATTGTAGCACGTGTGTAGCCCTGGTCGTAAGGGCCATGATGACTTGACGTCGTCCCCGCCTTCCTCCAGTTTGTCACTGGCAGTATCCTTAAAGTTCCCATCCGAAATGCTGGCAAGTAAGGAAAAGGGTTGCGCTCGTTGCGGGACTTAACCCAACATCTCACGACACGAGCTGACGACAGCCATGCAGCACCTGTATGTAAGTTCCCGAAGGCACCAATCCATCTCTGGAAAGTTCTTACTATGTCAAGACCAGGTAAGGTTCTTCGCGTTGCATCGAATTAAACCACATGCTCCACCGCTTGTGCGGGCCCCCGTCAATTCATTTGAGTTTTAGTCTTGCGACCGTACTCCCCAGGCGGTCTACTTATCGCGTTAGCTGCGCCACTAAAGTCTCAAAGACCCCAACGGCTAGTAGACATCGTTTACGGCATGGACTACCAGGGTATCTAATCCTGTTTGCTCCCCATGCTTTCGTACCTCAGCGTCAGTATTAGGCCAGATGGCTGCCTTCGCCATCGGTATTCCTCCAGATCTCTACGCATTTCACCGCTACACCTGGAATTCTACCATCCTCTCCCATACTCTAGCTTCCCAGTATCGAATGCAATTCCCAAGTTAAGCTCGGGGATTTCACATCCGACTTAAAAAGCCGCCTACGCACGCTTTACGCCCAGTAAATCCGATTAACGCTCGCACCCTCTGTATTACCGCGGCTGCTGGCACAGAGTTAGCCGGTGCTTATTCTGCGAGTAACGTCCACTCATCTTGGGTATTAACCAAAAGAGCCTCCTCCTCGCTTAAAGTGCTTTACAACCATAAGGCCTTCTTCACACACGCGGCATGGCTGGATCAGGGTTCCCCCCATTGTCCAATATTCCCCACTGCTGCCTCCCGTAGGAGTCTGGGCCGTGTCTCAGTCCCAGTGTGGCGGATCATCCTCTCAGACCCGCTACAGATCGTCGCCTTGGTAGGCCTTTACCCCACCAACTAGCTAATCCGACTTAGGCTCATCTATTAACGCAAGGTCACAAGTGATCCCCTGCTTTCCCCCGTAGGGCGTATGCGGTATTAGCATCCCTTTCGAGATGTTGTCCCCCATTAATAGGCAGATTCCTAAGTATTACTCACCCGTCCGCCGCTAGGTCAGTTACCGAAGCAACTTCCCCCGCTCGACTTGCATGTGTTAAGCCTGCCGCCAGCGTTCAATCTGAGCCATGATCAAACTCTTCAGTTAAAATCATTAGTGACTTAAGGTCACAATTCTGGCTCATCAATGTACTGACAAATTCTCTCAAATAAACTTCGAGTAATTTAAACCAATCAATCAATGATAATATTTCGATCAATCAATCAGTAAAAATCCACACAAGTTGTTCTTCATATTCTCTTAATGATC
>NZ_JBXPBY010000032.1:0-4395 GCF_056930735.1 Acinetobacter sp. B-6
CGAATATCAACAGTAGCCACCATACCCGGCGTAATCGAAAAAGATTTACCTGCCTTATTCACCAGTTTATCTTTATTGGTTCGAATATAGACGCGATAGTAAAACTGATCTTGTTTCACCTCATCACGAATGGTATCGGGTGAAATCACCGTCACTTTACCCTCCAAACCACCATAAATAGAATAGTCATAGGCCGTGATTTTCACTAAAGCCGGCTGCCCCGGATGAATAAATGCAATATCTCGTGGGGAAATTCGTGCTTCAATCAATAACTGCTCATCAATCGGAACAATGGTCATCAACTTGCCATTTTGCGGTACCACCCCACCAATCGTGGTTACGGCAATTTCTTTGACCACACCACGGACAGGCGCTTTAAAGGTGGAACGTTTGACCGAATCATTTCGACCTGCCACGATTTGCTGTAACGATTGAATATCTGCATTGGCTTTCGCCAACTCTTCGCGTGACTTTACATAGTAGTCATTACGCTTGTCATTGATCTGATTTTCAAAGTTATTGATATCTCTTTTTAGACGTAATACTTCAACTTCAGATGCCGCACCTTTGGCAACCAATGGTTGAGTCATTTGTAATTCATTTTGCACCAAAGCCAAGGCATGTTTTAACCCCGTGATGGACTCATCCAAATTGGCACGACGAGAGGTATACAGTGCCGTTTCCTCTCGAACCAAGGCTGGTACTGCCAATACATCTTTAGGGAAGCGTAGCGGTGTACCATTCACTTCCGCCTCTAAACGTGCAGCAGTGGCTTGGGTTGCCAGTAATTTAGTCTGGCTTTCTCCGACTTGTGACTCAAATCGAGTGGGGTCAATCTGAGCAAGGGTTTGTCCTTTTTGTACAATATCACCTTCTTTGACAGCCAAACTGGTGAGCACCCCACCATCTAAGGATTGAATGATTTGCTCTTTGGACGAAGGAATTACTTTACCTGTGCCCGTTGAAACTTCTTCCAATTTAAAAACGCATGCCCAAATCAAGAATGCCAATAAGCCCACTGCCACGATCCAAATAATAAAACTGGATTTAGGCAAGGGCGGTTCTGAAAACTTGAGTGCTGAGGGATTGCTAGGACGCTTGAGCAGATCGCTCGTCTCACGATCCTGGGAGTCAACAGCTGTCGTGCTTTGCAGTTCAATCTTTTGCGGATTTTGTTCTTGGCTCATGCTGAAGCACCTCCCGCATTCGGTTGATGTTGAGGATTTAAAATGGCATCTCGTGGTCCATCTTTAATGATCTTTCCTTCATGTACCACAATAATCCGATCCACCAGTTGCAAAACAGCAGGGCGATGGGTGGCCACCACCAAAGTGCGATGACCCAGCCATTGTTTAAGATGTTGAATCAAGACTTTTTCAGAAACATCATCAATCGAGGCGGTGGGTTCATCCAACAACACAATATTCGGATTTCTCAACAGCAACCGAGTCAGCAACAGCGCTTGTTTTTGTCCGCCTGAAAAGCCCACACCTCCCTCAAGGATGGTATGGTCCAAGCCTTCTTTTTTCTGCTCTACGATTTCCAGTGCATTGGTGATTTGCAAAGCACGCACAATTTCTTCATCGGTTGCCAAGGGTGCACCCAAGGTTAAGTTTTCTCGGATGGTCCCAAAGAATAAATGGGCATTTTGATTGAGCAGTGCCATATCTCGGCGAATATCATCAGGATCAAGCAAGGATTGATCGACACCATCCAGACTAATTTTGCCCTGTACAGGCAGTTGCATCCCGGCAAGTAATTGTAAAAGGCTCGATTTTCCTGCGCCATTGCGTCCCAGAATCGCCACCTTTTCTCCGACCGCAATTTTGAGTTGTGGAATGACTAAGGTCGGACGTGGATCATCTTCGGTATATTTAAACACCACCCCTTTAAAATCATAATCCCCTAACAGCACTTTACGCTGAATCAATTGAGCACGCTCAGGGCGGTCAACCGGTTTTTGCATCAACTCATCTAAACCATTCTTTGCCACTTTGGCTTGTTGCCAACGTCCAAGCACACCCGTCACTTGAGAAATAGGTGCCAACATCCGTGAAGAGAGAATCGAACATGCCACCAAGGCACCTGTAGTCATGTCACCTTTCATCACTGCAAAACAACCCACCAACACCACAATGGCATAGGTCAAGCCTTGGATCTTCTGTGTCCATGCATTTAACCAACCGACAATTTTTCGTTGACGCATGCTGACATCTGCTGAGACTTCATTCATGTGATTCCATTGATTTTGGAATCGGGCTTCAGCACGCAGTAGTTTGATATCTTCAATGCCTTGCACCGCTTCAACCAAAATCGCATTACGAATTGCCGATTCACGCATACCTTCAGTCGCCAATTGTGCCAATTTCTTTTGTACCAAAAAGCCTGGAACAATCATCAACGGTACCACCAGCAACATCACCCAGAAAATGTTGCCTCCAATCATCCAAAAAATCACCAAGAATAGGAAGAAAAAAGGAAGGTCGGCAATTGCACTGATGGTGGTTGAGGTGACCAATTCACGGACCCCTTCTAGTTCGCGAATCTGCGAAATAAAAGAGCCTGTTGAACGTGCTCGGTCTTTATTGCGAATGCGCAGTGCATGACCAAATACCCGATCTGAAATCTTTAAGTCGGCACGTTTACCGATAATATCGGATAAATAGACCCGTGCAATTCGCAGAATAAATTCAAAGATTGCGGCGATCAGTACGCCACCTGCAAGCACCCACAAGGTCGGAATGGATTGAGACGGCACCACACGGTCATAAACTTGCATCGAGAAGATAATGGTCGCCAATGCCAAAATATTGGCAATCATTGAAGCTACCATGATGTCGGTATAGCGTTTCCAGTCTTTTAAAACAATGTCCCAGAACCAGCTTTTTTCATAAGGCTTAATGTATTCGTCAACACGTGCATCCGGTACAGAGGTTTCGGGTCTAAATATATAGACGCGCTTGGCATGGGCTTGTAGTTGCTGCACACTGAAGCTTTGTGATAGCCCTTGATCACCACTGAGTTGTAGGCTGACATTTCCAGCAGCATCTACTTTTTCAATCACCGCCACCTGACCATCATTCAGCTCAACCACCACTGGCAAGCGCCATGGATTGAGAACATCCGTGCTAAAGTCAGCTTGACGTATATTTAAGCCGACTTGACGGGTAATCAGTGCCAGCATGTCATCAAGATTGTGATATTTATTCCAATCCAGTTGCAGACGAATTTGTTCTTCTGAGGGTTGAATACGATAATGTTGTGCAACCGCGATAATGGCTTGTAACCAGGGTTGGTAATTTAATCTATTATTATTCATGGCTGAACTTCAAACCCCTGAATTTGAATATTATTTAAATGATAAGCATGTCTACTCTTTCCGGTTACATTGATAAATAATGCAATCGTGTCATAGATATCAAATCGTGCTGCTTCTCTTTCAATCCTTGAACTTTGGTACGATTGTTCTGAACTGAGTAAATCTAAAATCGAACGTTTGCCGAGTTTGTATTGTTCTTCATACAGCTCTCGGGTTTTGGCGGTTGAGCGTTCTCGGTCCATCAATACCCAAATTTGCTTATCGGTGTTTTCAATACTTTCACGGGCAATCTGGGCTTGATCCATAATATTGAGATAGGTGGCATTCAGCTTGGCACGTGCCGCTTGTTCAGCATAATTTGCTGCTTTAACCTGTGAACCCACTGCACCGCCTTGATAGAAATTACTCGACATCTGTACCCCAATCGAACTGTCGGTATCATTCTCAATCCCTGTATTGGGATTTTGCCCATTCAATGCTTTGGTCACCGCACCCACCAAAGAAATGGTCGGATAGACACTCAGTTGAGTTTGTTTCTTTTGGCTTTGTGCCACATCAATTTCAGCCTTTGCGGCAATCATACTGGGGATGGTATTGACTTCGGGGTCGTCATATAGCCCTGATTGCTTGACGAATTCATCAGGAATATTGAACTCAATTTGACTGACATCAAAACCCAATAAGGTGCGTAACTTTTGTTCTTGCTGTTTAAGAAAATTCTGCTGGGTAATCAGGTAGGAACGAGAATATTCAACATAACTTTGCGCTTGCACAGGGTCTGCATGACTGCTGATGCCTGCTTCGGCTCTTAAACGTGCAATCTCATGTAAGCGACTGACCCCATTAAATTGATCTTGGGCGATTTTTATAATATTACGATATCTCAATAAACCTAAAATATCTCGAGCCGTCTGGGTAGAGATTTCATCAATACTGATCAAGACATTGGCTTGTTCAACCGCCAATTTATTTTGTTGTGTGGTGACACTGCTTTTGACTTTGCCAAAATCATAGAGCAATTGATTGGCTTCAACAGAATATAACTGCCGCCCTTTATCATTTGAGGTGAAGTCACC
>NZ_JBXPBY010000033.1:0-3852 GCF_056930735.1 Acinetobacter sp. B-6
TCCTGATTTGAGGAGTTTTGCCAAACCATAATCGCCATTGCCTGCATTGTTGTTGACAATGACCAAGTCTTTGACGCCAAGCTCAATCAATCCATCAATCAGTTCTGCGGGTTGCCCTGCGGTTCCAAAGCCGCCAATCATAATGGTTGAACCATTTTTGATTTGTGACAAAACCTCTGTCAATGAGCCGGCACGCTTATCAATCATCTGACTACTTCCTGTACTGTGTAGCACTCAACTTTTCATCCTAAAAGTCGATAAAACCAAGTTGAGTGTTTTGTTCGGATTTCTTATCTTTATTCTTGATAAATTCTGAACAGACTTCTATCTTCTAAAAGCTATTTTGTGCGATTATTATTTTTAATGTTCGATCATCGAACATTATCCAACTAAATTAGTCGTGTTTCGATTAGAATAATTATTCATCAAAGGATTTTGTAGGAATGCTCTAAATTATGGAAAATGATAAAAATAAAAATCGTCGCTTGATTCATCACCGTGAAAATAAGAAAGTGATTCGACATGAAGACTTTATCGCAGGTATTGCCAAAGGCTTGGCGATTTTAGATTGCTTCGGTCCTGAACGTCACCGTTTAAATATGAGTACAGCCGCAGAGAAAACGGGTATGACCCGTGCTGCTGCACGTCGTCATTTACTGACTTTAGAATACTTGGGGTATTTGGACTTTGATGGTCATTATTATTATTTAACCCCCAAAGTTTTAAAGTTCTCAGGTGCGTATCTGGATGGTTCTCCCTTACCTAAAATTTGTCAGCCTTTATTAAACTTACTCACCAATCAAACATCACTGATTTATTCAGTCATGGTGCTGGATGGTTATGAAGCCATTACCATTGCACGTAGTGCAGCGCATCAACAAACTGACCGTGTTAATCCTTATGGTTTGCATTTGGGAAATAGACTCCCCGCTCATGCCACATCCGCAGGCAAAATTTTGTTGGCACATCTAAATAAAGATGAGCAAAAAGAGTGGTTAGAAAAATATCCTCTAAAACGTTTGACGAAATATACCCATACAGACAGTGAAGTGTTTTTGGCATTGTTGCATGAGATTAAAGAACAAGATTGGTGCTACTCGTGTGAAGAACATGAGTTAGGTGTACATGCAGTTGCTGTACCGATCTATGATGCCAATGCTGATGTAGTTGCAGCTTTAAATATTGTGTCTCCAACGATCCGTACGACTCAAGATTATTTAATTACGCATATTTTGCCGTTGTTACAGGAAACAGCTCGCGACTTGAGACAAGTGGTTTAGTTGGGAAAGTTGATCATATAATTTAAGTTTGTTTATTATTTTCAGCTCATGTTACTATCAAAATTTAATAGATATCAAAATAATTTTTTGACGTTATTCTGCTTGAGATAAAATATGTTTTATACAAGAAAAATATTTCTAACAATTTGTTTACTTAGTGTTTTAAATTCAGGCTGTGCTAAATCAACTGATAGCAACAACAATAATCAACAATATAGCGCTAATAATTCCGCTATTGATATCAATGAGATTAAGTCTAAAGCTGAACAAGGTGATCCTGAAGCTCAATACAATATGGGTGTAATTTATTCTGATGGATATCAAAATATTCAACCAGATATTTTTGAAGCCATTAAATGGTATAAATTATCGGCTGATAAAGGATATGCAAAAGCGAAATATAATTTAGCTATTCTTCTAAGTAGTGATTCAGGTATTAAAAATGATTATGCTCAAGCGAAAAAGTTATTTGAAGATGCTGCTGCTTTAGGCGATGTACCATCATTAAATGAGCTTGGTAATTTTTATAAAGATGGAATAGGTGTACAAGAAAATTACGTTCAAGCATCTGAATATTATTTAAAAGCAGCTAATGCTGGATATTCTGCTGCTGAAAATAATATAGGTAATATGTATCTACATGGGCATGGAGTGTCACAAGATAAACTAAAAGCATCTCAATGGTATATAAAAGCTGCTGAACAAGGTGAGGTTGATGCTCAATATAATTTAGGGCTTATGTATTTTTTAGGTGATGGTATAAAGCAAGATTATTCACAAGCATATCAATGGTTTTTAAAAGCTGCAAATCAAGGTGAAAGTGGAGCACAATATCATTTAGGTAAAATCTATAAAGATGGCTTGGGTGTTGATAAAAATCTATCAATTTCAAGAACCTGGTTTGAGGAGTCTGCTCAAGCGGGTAATTCTCTAGCTTACGATGAATTATCACAACTTAAATAATATGTTTAAATCATAACTTCTGACTATTTCTTTAAAGAAAAAAAAATTACTCCTATAGCAATAGTCAGTATTATAGAATTTAAAATAATTGTCCAATAATAATCAAAAGAAAGAGGTTCCACTAACAAGAACTTGCCACTCACTCCACAATAATAATAAAGAGAGCAGCTTATAATCCTAAATAAACAATATATTAAACCTAAAGAAAGAAATAAAAAATTAAAAATCTTTTTCACTTTTACTTCTTAGTACACAATTGATAAGCTTTTTTTGAATGCATTACAAATTCACTATATTTTTGGTTTGTTTCATCCAATACCTCTGGTTCTTTATAAAAATCTGTTTTTAAATTTGCTACTAAACAGTCAAAATAAAATTTAAAAGTATTCGCATAAAATTCTTAGCTTTTATTTTTTCTCCATTTAAAAAATCAACCCTCGATAATAAATAAAAAAAGCCTATAATTTGTGTAACAATAAAAAAATAATTTTTTACTGTATTCCATAACTTTATGATTTTCGATATACCTCACTATATTTCCTAAAACATATCCAATTAAACCTATTGTTATCACTTTGAAAAAATTTATCAGATACGGATGATCTTTTGATTTAAAGTTGGAAATAAAAATACTAATTATAACCTCTGCGATTAGTGTAATCATAATTTATTTCTTCTCCTTTTTATCAGATTTGAATATGTCTTTAGCAATGCTCCCTGAGGTAGCACCTATTAAAGCCGAATTTGACCAAGTAGTTATTCCTACTGGATTATTTAAGTTCATAGATATATTTAATACTTCAACTTGAATAATTAATTTCGCTTCTTTTTTAGCTAATTTTTTGAGTTTAAATCTAACCATTTACACCCCATAAAGAATAAAGAAGCTAACAAACCAATTCCTATTGATATTAAGAAAAATAATAATATCCCCTGCAAATCCATTAAATCCTTATTAAAAAAATCAATTAGCATTCCTAAAATAAAACCAGATACGCCTAAAACTATTCCTTTAAAAAAACTAATTAAATATGGATATTTTTCACTTTCTTAATTAGAGATAAAAAAAGAAATAATTACCTCAGCAATAATTGTCAGCATTCTATTTCTTTGCCTTTTTCGCTTTCTGATCCGAAATAATTTTATTTGCCATTCTAGAGGATGTTTGTTGCATAAGAAATTGATTATTAAAACAATCACATCAATCATATGATATTTTAATTATTATAATTACTTTTCATTTTTTGAACTTAGAACCAAGTATAAAAATACAAAAAAAATAATTAAAATAAATAATAAATCACTTACTAATGTAAAATAGTAAGAATATGAAAAAAACTCTACTTTTTTAAGACCACTTCGACCACCACAGTATGCATATACTCCACACCCTAATACTTTCAGCATCAATAATATAATAAAAAAAATTGAACTATACTTATATATGATTTTTTTCACTTTTCTAATCTTTTTTCACAATCTTCAACAATCTGATATGCAATTTTTTCAAATTTTCTTGCTTTCTCATTATCTTCCATTAATGATTTGTCCTTATAAAAATTTTTATCATATTTTCTTACTAAATCATTAAACTGACATTCACAAACAC
>NZ_JBXPBY010000034.1:0-2625 GCF_056930735.1 Acinetobacter sp. B-6
TGGTGGTTCCAGTGATTTTACCTGCTGTATTGATCTCAACCGTGATCTCAGCTGTGACCAAGTCTAAGCCAGTATCGTCAGGCGTATTTGGATCGCTGTCGTTATCGCCTTGACCTGCAAGATGATCGCTTGCGGGTCCAACACCTTGACCGTTGCGATCTGTGGTCGTGGCTTCAACAGTGACACTTGAACCATCTACGATGCCATCAGCGACCGTAAGTTCTGTTTGGTAGTTGCCATCGGCATCGGTCTTCACCGTCTTGTGAATCACGACATCTTTGCCTGCTGCATCTTTACCGGTGATGCTAATCACCACATCGCTATTCGGTGCAACATCCTTGGTGGTTCCAGTGATTTTACCTGTATTATCAATGTGAATGTCTATGTTACTGTCTACACGATCAAGCCCAGCACTTTCGTCCTCTGGAGTATTTGGATCATCAGTCGCATTTTTACCTAACTGATCTTCCGCTTGAACAGTATTGCCATTACGATCAACAACTTCTGAACTTACAGTCAAATCACCATCCACAAATTCTTCTGGAACTTCAGCTGTATAGCTTCCATCTGGCTGAACAGTAACTTCGATGTCTTTGCTTAATGTATTTCCGTTCTTGTCTTGTCCTGTAATGGTAATAACAACTTTCGTTCCTTCAGGAATATTTTCTGTTTTACCAATGATTGAGCCATCCGTTTTTACTTCAACACTATTTTTCCCATTGGGAATATTTTCTTTATTTTTATCATTATCATGTGTTGCTGCGATGACACCACCGACTACACCTGTCCCAATCAGCCAAGGAAGCATTCCAGTCAAATGACTACTTGCTTCAGGTAATAATGCTTCCAGCCCTGTGATTTCTTTAAAGCCTGAAACTCCATCAAACCAATATAAAATACAACCATCTTCATCTTCAAAGACTAAATCTGAAGTTACTTCTTGGTGAACTACAAAGAAGTTTTCAATAACAATCACTTCACCATTTTTAAGCTTTAATAATAAATGATCACCATCTCGAATATATTCAGCCACATCATCTCTATTCATTTTAGTATGAATAATTGATGCTTCTGACAAAGTGATATGGTTGGTATCTACCGTTGATTTACTTAAAGAATCTTTTTCAATTACAACAAAATTAGCCATTTTTTACCTAAGGAGATTATGTACATTTATCTTTTAAAAAAAATCAATTACTTAAAAATATGCACGCAGAAACCCTACAAAAATGAAATTTTTGATGGGGGTTGGGAGATATTTATGAGTAAAAAATAAATCGATAATTAAGTATGATTACATTTGAGGTACGACAGTTTGAGTGGGTTCACTTTTGTTAGAACATTGAAGCGTCTGACCGTCATTTAAAATAAACGGTTTTCCCTCTCCATCTACTGAAAGTAAAAAATTATGACTATTCAACTTTTGCACATCTACATCAACATCACAGCTTAAGCATGATTCAGTATTGCAATTTTTCACTTTAAAATTATAAACTTCAGACTTTAAGTGATACTTTGCCGTATTATTTATATAAAAGTTCCCTGCTTGTATACGATCAATATAGAAATCAATCGCACACTTTTGATGTGTTGCGGTATCCCCAGAACAAAGCTTTTCATCTCTTTTCACAAGAACAATTTGATTGTTCGTCAAACTTTTCTCTTGAAACCTTAAATTTGATGGTTTTTGATACTGATTGCTTACACAGGCTGTCATACCTATTGCAGCAGTCACTACCATCAAAATAACTTTTGACATCACCGTACTCCGACATTAAAAATAATCGATAAAATCACAACATTAAAATAAGCAGATTTAGATGAAAAAACAGATCATTTATATCTCGTATTATCTTTATATGATATTCAATTAAATCTATATTCCATCCAGCACAAATCAATAAAGCACAAGGATTAAAATAATTACAAAAAATAGAAAAACCATTAATTTAAAATCAAAAATAGACTAAATAAACTTCAACAAAAAAAATGCAAAACAATACCCTTACCGAAATATTTTATAAAAATAAATCAGCAAAATTTATGTATATTTTTTACACTAAAATTGGGAGATAACTTCAGCCTAAATAGATTAAATATTATTCAATACAGGTATTTTTCATTCATGTATTCGCATAAATTAAGTCCTTTAAATTTAACTTTATGAGATTTAACTCACACAATCCTAGCATAAAAATGATACAAATCATTATCTTTTTTTTATTTGATGATAAATTTTTTATGATTTTTTAGGTTTTCTTTATAAAAAAACAATTATCATATCAACGGGTTAAAAAAAGTATTTTTTATAAAGAATACATTTACAATTTTATTTTATTTTTATATTTTTTATCCAGAAAATGCTCAGCATATAATCTCTTATCTCCCGCATAATCCCTAAAATACAAATGTATAGATTATAATTCCATAAACATTAAATTAAATATTATATTCTTTGCAAAGCCACAATCTATAATCATTTATTAATAACCAATACACTATCATTCATTGTTTAATTAACAATCAAAACAATAGCTAAATTTATATTAAATTTAAATCATTCTGCTAAAATCAAATCATTACTGTGTAAAATAAAATAATATTTACGAGAAACTTGAAATAAAC
>NZ_JBXPBY010000035.1:0-1943 GCF_056930735.1 Acinetobacter sp. B-6
TTGGCAAGCAGACAGTTTAGTGCAGGAAGATGGCAGTGGTTCTATTCTGAGTGCACATAAACACAGTGCAAATAGAGACAATGAAAGTTTAAGTTTAGAACAAGCGTGGAGTATTTCTCCTGCTTGGATTCGTGATCTTAAAGGTGAAGATCAAGCCACAACATCAGGCAATCATCAACTAGAGAAGTTAAGTACCCAACTCAATCAATACCAAGCTTTGCAAGCCAAATATTTTAAGGCACAGAGTAGTGTACGTGATATACAGGTCGGCTATTGGTTTAAGTTAACAGGTCATCCAGAACTGGACAGAAATCATAGCGAAAACAATGAGATGCTGATATTAAGTAAGCATTTTTATAATCAGAACAATTTTCCCAAAGACATTCAAGAACAAATTGAAAAACTCCTCACCCTGAGTCATTGGCAAACGACTAAAGACCGTCAACAAGAGCGTCAAGGCAACGAATTAACTTTGGTGCGACGACATGTTAGCGTTGTACCTGAATATCATCCATTGGCACATCGCCCAACCGCATATGTTCTACGTGCTATTGTGGTGGGGGATGGTGAAGAAATCTATGTCGATGAATGGGGACGAATAAAAATTCGTTTCTTGTTTACCCGAACAGAAGACCATGCCCATGATGGCGGTGCAGGAGCTAATGATAATGACACGGACTCTGCATGGGTGGATGTGCTTACCCCTTGGGCGGGTGAAGGTTATGGCGCAAGATTTCTCCCGCGTGTCGGAGAGATTGTCGCGGTAGATTTCTTTGAGGGAAACCTTGATCGTCCATTTATTACTGGACGGATTCATGAAGGACATCGAAATCCAACCCAGTTCGATATCAAAGGCAAACTACCTGACACCAAAAAGCTCAGTGGTATCCGCTCAAAAGAGGTCGCTGGGGAGGGCTTTGGGCAACTCAGGTTTGATGATACGACTACACAAATAAGCACACAATTACAATCGAGTCATGGCGCGAGTCAACTGAATTTGGGCAATTTAAGTCACCCTAAAGAAAGCGCAGAGAGTGAAGGTCGTGGAGAGGGTTTTGAGTTAAGGACAGATCAGTGGGGTGCGATTAGAGCAGCTCAAGGTATATTGCTCACATCTGAATCATCTGATCAAGCACAAGGTGCTCAATTGTCACGCACTAAACTATTGGAAAATATAAAGTATCATGTCGATAGTAATCAATATTTTAAAGAACTTGCAACAGCACATCAAGTCGATGAGCCAGATTTAGCGTCACAACAATCTCTAAATGATAAGCTCGAAACATGGGATGAAAATCAGGATGCTCTGCTAACTTTACACAGTCAATCAGGAATGCTTTTAGACAGTAAAGCCAATATGCATCTTGAATCAAAAGATAATATTGATATCAGTACACCTCGAAATTTGCAATTTTTTACGGGGAAAAGCTGGATTGCCCAAGCCTTAGATAAAATCACAATTTTTGCCAAACATTCAGGTATTAAAATTAAATCAGGCGAAGGTGATATAGATGTCTCTGCGCAAAAAGGCAAAATGACTTTATCCTCAAAACAACAAATGCAAATTTATTCACTCAATGATTTTGTCAGGGTGGAAAGTGGTAAAGGCATATTGATTACTACAGGTGGTGCTTATATCAAAATGCAAGATGGAAATATTGAAATTGCCTGCCCGGGATTACTTGAGTTTAAAGCAGGTCAGATTAAGACCAATAGTGGTGCAACATTTTCTATGCAACTCCCTGCAATGCCTGAATTAAAAGCACAGTATGATGAACATTTTATTTTGCATTATCCTGATGGTGAACCTGCGAAAAATTTAAAATATAAAATTACTACTGAAAATGGTCAAATATTTCAAGGTACTTCAGATGAAAATGGAAAAACAAAAATGTACAACTCGGACTCAATGAAAAATTTAAAAATTGAAATATTTACAGAAG
>NZ_JBXPBY010000036.1:0-1793 GCF_056930735.1 Acinetobacter sp. B-6
ACACCTGTACCATAGTCATAGCCAATAAACCAATTCATCGGTAGTTCACTGTTTAATACTTCTTCTTCCTTGATCGAATTAAACCATTCGTAATTAATTGCTGTAAGCCAACTTACTGTTTTGATACCATCAATTAAGGAATTTGCTTCCAAATAGGGATTACCAACATCCATTGCCCAAGCTTTACGAGCCATAAAAGCCTCGGTCGGTTCATTCTTATCACTTCTTATTCTAGAAATGAGACAAGCATAACCTGCATAACCCTGCTTGGCTTTTAAGCGTTGCGCACACTTAATAAATAGATCAATAAAAACTTTACTATTTTCTCCAACCCATTCGATTGGCATAGAAAAAGTTAAAGAGCTTTGATAATTCTTTTTTTGAGCTTGCCATTGACTATCACCGCCGATATTAAATTCCCATGCACCAGTAGCAAATTTTTCTTTGCCACTGGTATATAAAAAAGTAATCGGATGCATAGGTTTGTAGTTTTTAAATATACTTCGTATCGGCTTTACACTTTCAAAAGCAGTACATTCTTTTTCACTATTGGGTGGTGTGCCTTGCCACAACCAAGTTAAATGCGCTTTGGCATATTCTTGATAATCATCAAAGCATTGAGCAATCGCTTCGCGCATTTCATCGCTATAACCCTCTTTAAAGTACAAAACCGCTCGAATCGCAGGAATCGCACCGACATAGTCTTCTCCACCTTGTGGAGTGAGTAATCCACCACCAATTGCGCCTTTTTCTTGCATCGCAACCCATGCTTTGTAGTCTTGTTCTTTTTTAAAGTGCATATGATTAATACGCCCTATTACCAATCTATACGTTTATCTAAAAAAGCATATTGACTATTTAACTTAGGCTCGTCTTGTAACTTTGTAAAATATTCGAGCTTTTGATCATCTTCTATATCAGAACGAGCTAACCAGTGATTGGCTAAATAGCCTTTAATCAGTGGAATTTCATCTGTTGAATAATTACCACGATGTAAATCACCTATTTTTGCAACACGTAAAGGCTTTAACACCCTATTTAACAAAACATAAGGCGCGGGTAAGGGATCACTTTCAACAGAACCCATTAAAGGTAAAGTCCCTGCTTGTATCACAACACCTGTACCGTAGTCATAGCCAATAAACCAATTCATCGGTAGTTCACTGTTTAATGCTTCTTCTTCCTTGATCGAATTAAACCATTCGTAATTAATTGCTGTAAGCCAACTTACTGTTTTGATACCTTCAATTAAATCTCTTGCTAACAACATCGGATCGCCTACATCCATTGCCCAAGCTTTACGAGCCATAAACGCTTCAGTCGGTTCATTTTTATCACTTCGGATTTGAGAAATAATACAAGCATACCCAGCGTAGCCATGTTTGGCTTTTAAGCGTTGCGCACACTTAATAAACAGCTCAATAAAGGCTTTACTATTTTCACCAACCCATTCGATTGGCATAGAGAAAGTTAATGTACTTTGATAATTCTTTTTTTGAGCTTGCCATTGACTACGCCCATTCACAAAAAACTCCCACGCCCCTGTTGCAAATTTCTCTTTACCACTGATATATAAAAAATTGAAAGCTTTCATAGGACTATAAAGTTTTAAGATATTTCGTATAGGTTTAACTTTTTCAAAAGCTAAACTAGCACCACCAGCCCCGTTAGGTGGCTCATCCTGCCAAAGCCAAGTTAAATGCGCTTTGGCATATTCTTGATAATCATCAAAGCATTGAGCAATCGCTTCGCGCATTTCATCGCTATAACCCTCTTTAAAGTACAAAACCGCA
>NZ_JBXPBY010000037.1:0-1592 GCF_056930735.1 Acinetobacter sp. B-6
TGTTCTTGCCAAATGTAGTGAATTAGATTTAGGTGATAACTCAAAAATTGATCTATTCCTAAAAAATGATTGGATGGACGTAATAACTCACTGACACTATCCCAGAAATGAATATCTGGGTTCATGTTTGCCATCAATGCGACTAAATTCATCGTCTCAATTTCTTGAATTTCAATATTTTCATAACTGATGTTGATTTCTAAAATAGCATCTTTCTCAAAATTTTTACCTGCTGTACGGTGATTCGCAATCAGCAATATTGTTGTGATGCCTGAAAAGTGCAGAATTCCTTTCATATTGCAATATCTATGATAAGTATCTTGAAGGAGTTCTTCTAAATTTCTTTTTTTTGGCATTTTTCGCATACATTCAGCATAAAAACACGTTGTTATAAAATAATCACCAGCTGCCGCAAAAAAACCAAAGGGTACTTTTCTAATTTTTTGATAATGATCATTGATATTCAGAGTGATATGTTTTTTTCTATCGCTATATTTTATGACTCCACGTCTATCTGTAGCAAGTATTGCATAACGATCTAAGTTGAAGGCGATGACTAATGACATAAAAAATCAGGACTATTAAAAGATTGTGAGGTATAATTTAACAAATAATTAAATTATGATAAACAATGAGGTGAAAATGGGTAGGGAATTTGTTGTTAGAGCTGGTCAGCATAAGTTTGAGAGTGGGGCAAAAATACAAACAGTCTTTCCAGCACTTCCTGTGATGATTGATCAACCTTATTCAGCTGCTGTGACTTTTCTTGATGATGCCAAACAACCGATGGCGAATTATAACTATCGACTGATTGCTGAAAATGGGCTTGAAGTTTCGGGAATCACGGATGAGTTTGGAAAAACTCAACCGATTCAAACTGATCAGCGTGAAAAAGTCGATTTGTATATTGCAGATTTACCAAATAACCACCAACAAAATTCAGGCGAATCTCCGCTTCTCAAAAAAACATATGAAGCCTTGTTTTATGTGGAAGATCCAGAAGATGAATTAGATGATATTGATCATTTAGAAGAATAAGAGGAAATTATGGTTGCTCCAATTGTTGCAGCTGCATATGTGGTCATTGCATTTTTGTTGAGAGTATTACTCCACGTACTCAAAAAACTCCTCAATCAGGCAGCAAAAGTGACCACTGAATTGGTCAAAAAGTATCTTGCACCTTTTTTAAAAGATATTGGCGCAACGATTGCTCAAGAGTTGATTGAGTTTATATTTTCTTTTGCTACTGAAGTTGCGACTGATATTAAGCGAGAACAAAGAGCTTCTACGACACCCAAACCAAGCGGTTCAACAAAACCAACCGCATCCTCGCAAGCTTCAAGAGTTGGCGCTTGGTATGAGGTTTACACCAAGAAACCAATTTTATTTAAATCGGTGATTTGTAAAGTTTGCTGTTTTAGTAATCAAATTGGTGGTGCAACAGGGAAAGCGTCTAAAAAAGAAACGATTGCTGATAAAGTGATTAATTTATGGGGCGGATTACGCCACCTTAGACAAAAAGCCGTGCAAGTCATTTTTGCACTCGTAGATATTGTGATGGAACACAAATGTCCGATTAAAGCCGAAGTGAT
>NZ_JBXPBY010000038.1:0-1427 GCF_056930735.1 Acinetobacter sp. B-6
GTGAACTGAACCCTATAAGTTGGACACAACTTATAGGGTATTTTTATGAAATACGATTTAAAGTTTAAACAAGCAGTCATTGCTTATTATGCTCAAGGCCATTCTAGTTTATCAACAGCCAAGCATTTTTCGATTAGTGATAAGGATGTCTCTAAATGGTTGGCTCAATTCAACTTAGGTGGAATTGATGCAATAAAACCAAAACAGAATAAGACAATTTATACAGCTGAATTTAAATATAAAGTATTAACAACTATGCAGGATGAGCGATTAAGTTTATCTGATACAGCTCTTCGTTTTGGTATTTCTTCCCCGAGTTTGATCAGTGTATGGCGTAAAATCTATCAAACCGATGGTATGCTTAGACTAGAACCAAAGTCTAAAGGAAGAGTACCCATGTCTAAAAATAAACATAAATATATTGTTGATAAACCTGATCATGAAAAAACAACTGCTGAGCTTCAGCGCGAACTACTCTATTTACGCGCTGAGAATGCTTACTTAAAAAAGCTCGACGCCTTGCTGAATCCACCCAAAAAGGACAACAAGCAAGGTTGATTGATCAGATGAGTACTGAGTTTGCTTTGCCATTGCTTTTAGATATTGCTGAGTTATCGAGGAGTAGTTTCTACTATCATAAAGCCAAGCTAAATGCCGTAGATAAATATGCAGAGCTCAAGCAACGAATTTGCCAAATTTATGATCAGCATAAAGGTAGATATGGTTATAGACGAATCACTTTAGCCTTGAAGCAACAAGGTCTTCATCATAACCATAAATTGATTGCTAGGTTGATGAGAGGCTTTGGTTTAATTTCATTGATTCGGCGTAAAAAGTACAATGCCTACAAAGGTACATCCAATAAAATAGTCAAAAATAAACTCAAACGTAACTTTGAAGCGAAGCGACCCAATAAGCGTTGGCTGACAGATATAACCGAATTTAAAGTTGCTGATACGAAGTTATATTTATCTCCGATTTTAGACTGCTATAACAATGAGATTGTGAGCTATACACTTTCAAGACGCCCAGTATTTCAACTTGTTAAAGATATGCTTGATCAAGCCATAAGTCATTTACCAAACTCACGAAAACACAAGCTTATGCTTCATTCAGATCAAGGCTGGCATTATCAAATGAGCCAATTTAGGAGTACGCTTAAAGCGAATAAGATTAAGCAAAGTATGAGTAGAAAAGGGAATTGTTGGGACAATGCTTTGATGGAGAGTTTCTTTGGTACATTAAAATCAGAGACGATTTATCTAGAGAAACCAGAAAGCATTGAAGTCTTAGAGCAACAAATTCATGACTACATCCATTACTATAATCATGAGAGAATACAAATTAAACTAAAAGGATTGAGCCCTGTTCAATTCAGAACTCAATCCAGCGTTAACTAAACTGTCCAAGATTTGGGGTTCAGTCCA
>NZ_JBXPBY010000039.1:0-1272 GCF_056930735.1 Acinetobacter sp. B-6
GCCCTACTTGTATCTTAAATCTTATAGTGGTTAGCTACTACTATACGCAAATTGTAAAGTTTGAAGCCCTACTAAAACTTTAAGTTTCTAGAAAAGATAAAACTTACAATTTGCATCTACCACTCGTACAACTCTGGACGGTAACTAAGCGCTCTGATGCTGCATTCACAAGAAAAGATGGTGGTCATTTAAAACAATATTTTTCTCTAGGAGAATTTGTTATGTTTTATCTTGGTATTGATGTTTCAAAAAACAAACTAGATTGCTGTTTTTTCTATGAAAAAGATTCTCCAAAAAAGAAAAACAAAATTTTTCCTAATCAGGCTAAAGGGTTTGATGCATTAAATTTATGGTTATCCAATTTAAAAGTTGATCCCCAACAAACCATAGTATTAATGGAGGCGACCTCGATTTATCATGAGCCTCTTGCGGAATTTTTATTTTCTAAAGATTTTAATGTCTGCGTTGCTAATCCTGCACGAGCAAGATATTTTGCAAAAAGTATGTCCAAGCTTAATAAAACGGATAAAGTAGATAGTGAAGTATTAGCGCAATTTGCCATGACTTCAGACTTACATTATTGGAAACCCTTAGCCCCACATATTAAATTGCTGAATGCCTTACTCGAACGTAGAGCAGTGCTGTTAGAAGATTTATTACGCGAACGAAATCGCTTAGAAAAGGCAGATTTTATTAATCTTGTAGAGCCTGTTTTAGCTTCAATTCAAGCGAGTATTCAATACTTGCAGTGTCAAATTAAAGATCTAGATCAACAAATAAATGATCATATCGATCAAAATTCTGATTTAAAAAAAGATAGAAAGCTGCTGTGTAGCATTCCAGCGATTGCGGATCAAACCAGTTTACTCATGTTATCTTTTTTCCATAGTCATACATTTGAAAAAGCAAGCCAAGCCGCTGCATTTGTAGGATTAGTTCCAATCCACAGGCAGTCAGGAAGCTCAGTCCGAGGTCGAAGTCAATTATCAAAAGCTGGCTCAGCGAAGATTAGATCGGGATTATATATGTCAGCAGTCGTTGCAACTCAGCATAATCCACATATTAAAGAGTTGAGCGAAAGATTATTGTCGAATGGAAAAAGTAAGATGATGGCAATAGGGGCAGCGATGCGCAAATTAATTCATATTTGCTTTGGTGTACTTAAACATCAGCAACCCTATCAGGCAAATTATTCAACTTAATTTGAATAATTTCACTTGACGTTCGAGACGGTATCTTTTCTTTCGGGATGAGGAGCGAAGCTCCGCAAGG
>NZ_JBXPBY010000040.1:0-1196 GCF_056930735.1 Acinetobacter sp. B-6
ATGGCTAAGGCTAAGTTTGAACGTAATAAGCCACACGTAAACGTGGGTACAATTGGTCACGTTGACCATGGTAAAACAACTTTAACTGCTGCAATTGCAACTATCTGTGCAAAAACTTACGGCGGTGAAGCTAAAGACTACGCAGCAATCGACTCTGCACCAGAAGAAAAAGCACGTGGTATTACAATTAATACTTCACACGTAGAATACGATTCTCCAATCCGTCACTACGCTCACGTAGACTGCCCAGGACACGCCGATTATGTTAAAAACATGATCACTGGTGCTGCTCAGATGGACGGTGCGATCCTTGTATGTGCTGCGACTGATGGTCCAATGCCACAAACTCGTGAACACATCCTTCTTTCTCGCCAAGTAGGTGTACCTTATATTCTTGTATTCCTTAACAAGTGTGACCTTGTTGATGATGAAGAATTACTTGAATTGGTAGAAATGGAAGTTCGTGAACTTCTTTCTACTTATGACTTCCCAGGTGATGACACTCCAATCATCCGTGGTTCAGCACTTGCTGCACTTAATGGTGATGCTGGTCAGTATGGCGAATCTGCAGTTCTTGCACTTGTTGAAGCGCTTGACTCTTATATCCCAGAACCAGAGCGTGCAATCGACAAAGCATTCTTGATGCCAATCGAAGATGTATTCTCAATCTCTGGTCGTGGTACAGTGGTAACAGGTCGTGTAGAATCTGGTATCGTTAAAGTAGGCGAAGAAGTTGAAATCGTTGGTATTAAAGATACAGTTAAAACAACTGTAACTGGCGTAGAAATGTTCCGTAAACTTCTAGACGAAGGTCGTGCTGGCGAGAACTGTGGTGTACTTTTACGTGGTACTAAGCGTGAAGACGTACAACGTGGTCAAGTACTTGCTAAACCAGGTACAATCAAGCCGCACACTAAATTCGACGCAGAAGTATATGTACTTTCTAAAGAAGAAGGTGGTCGTCATACTCCGTTCCTTAACGGTTACCGTCCACAATTCTACTTCCGTACAACTGACGTAACTGGTGCAATCCAATTACAAGACGGCGTTGAAATGGTAATGCCAGGCGACAACGTTGAAATGTCAGTAGAATTGATCCACCCAATCGCAATGGACCCAGGTCTACGTTTTGCGATCCGTGAAGGTGGTCGTACAGTTGGTGCTGGTGTAGTTGCTAAAGTAACTGCATAATCGCT
>NZ_JBXPBY010000041.1:0-976 GCF_056930735.1 Acinetobacter sp. B-6
AGCTGTTATATACTTCAAAGAAGGCTATAGCAATGAAATGCGTGAAGCCATTGCTCAATGTTTTGATGATTATCAAAATCACGCTAAAGATCACTTGAAATGGCTATGGCAAGATGAGCCTCCAAAAGAGGAAGAAAATACTCTTGAATACAAAAAGACTAAGCCTATTCGCAAGATTTTGAATAGCTATGGTCGAATGAAAGCTTTTGGGCTTTTATATACTAGTGGTAAGGAAAAATTCGCTACAGGAGCTTGGGAATTCTATGTGAGTGGTAAAAGTGAATGGCAATCGAAGAAAAGAGAAAGCCAAAGTACTTTAACATATTCAATGCCTATTGAATGGGTAGAAGAAAATCCAAAACTTTTTATTGATTTATTTATAAAATGTGCGCAACGCTTAAAAGCCAAACATGGCTACGCTGGGTATGCTTGTATTATTAGTAAAATCCGAAATGACAAAAATGAACCTACAGAAGCCTTCTTATCTCGTAAACTTTGGGCAATGGATGTAGGTAATGCTATGTTATCAGCAAAATATCTTGTTGATGGCATTAAAACAGTGAGTTGGCTTACAGCAATTAATTACAAATGGTTTAATAGAATTAAAAATGAAGAAGCATTAAATAGTGAACTACCGATGAATTGGTTTATTGGTTATGACTATGGTTCGGGTGTGGTTATTCAAGCTGGTGCATTACCAAATGATGGTTCAATCGAAAGTGATTCCTTACCAGCACCCTATATCTTACTTAATAGAATATTAAAGCCTCTAAGAGTTGAGAAGATTCAAGCCATTCACCGTGGTAACTACAGTACAGAAGAAAATCCATTAATTACAGGTTATCGAGCAGAAGCATGGATGAAGCGCTTTGATATTGAAGACGATCAAAAGCTTGAATATTTTACAAAGTTACAAGACGAACCTAAGTTAAATAGTCAGTATGCTTTTTTAGATAAACGTATAGATTGGTAATAG
>NZ_JBXPBY010000042.1:0-947 GCF_056930735.1 Acinetobacter sp. B-6
TATAGCTAGTTAAATAAACTATGCTACATTTGATTAAACCCAATATCTAAAGCCTCAAGAATAGTTTTCTGTTGTTGGCTAACAATATGTCTGACTTTTCTTTTTAGTATAGACCAAGCTTTTTCAATTGGATTGAGGTCTGGACTATAAGCAGGCAAATACATCAGCCTAGCATTGTACTGGCGAGCCAATTCCTCAATTTTTCGACCTTTGTGAATAGAAGCATTATCTAAAATTAGTAAATATTTTTGAGGCTGACCATTTTTATCTCTTGTTAGATCTTTAAGTAAATATTCAAGCCAGCCAGTAAAAGTATTGCGATCACATGAGCCCTTAAAAATTAGGGGAGCAATGAATTTAAACGTTGCACTTGATCGAACAGCACTGATTATATTTAGTCTACTTCCATGCCCACCTGTTCTTAATGCACGACAACGTTTTCCTTTCTCAGACCAACCATATTCAGCAACCTCATTGGTATTTATACCTGATTCATCAATGTATAAAATATACTCTTCACCATATTGCTGTTTCCATTGTGGCAGGAACCATTGGAATATTGCCCGTCCTATTTTGCAGGCTTGTCTGTAGAGAAAACTCTTTTTTTATAACTCCAACCCAGCTTTTTTAAAGCAAATAAGATATTGGCATAGCTGACGGAATAACCAAATCTTTGCTCAAATAATGGCACCAGATCTTTAGCCTGTGAAAATGATGTTGTTTCAACAAAGATTTTGAAAGCCTTTAGGTCTTTAATTTTATAGGGTCGACCTGCTTTTTCGGGATGTGGTCTATTCGCATTTCCTTGGAGATGTTCGAGCTGAATCCAGAGATCTAAAGTCGTTCTTGCAATCTTAAAAACAGTACATGTTTTAGACTTATTCTGGCATTCTTTGTAGTAGTCTAGAGCTTTGTATCGAAGATCATTGGAGTATGGCTTAGGCATA
>NZ_JBXPBY010000043.1:0-945 GCF_056930735.1 Acinetobacter sp. B-6
TGATGGATTTAAAAAATTCAATACACTGTAATCGTTGATCACTGTTATTGGTAAAATCAAAAGGAAAAATGAAATTGATTGTTGAATAGCGTTCATTATTTGCCATTTCTGAGCTAAAGGCTACATCAACCCCATATTTAGGCGCAAAACTCATATTGGATTGATCTGAAAAATAATAATTAAGTGGATCATCTAATTTTTTATTTTTAATATCACTAACCCAGTTTTCGGGAAAACCCTCTTTACGAAATTTACGTTCTCTTTGTTTATTGACCGATGCTTCTCGAACAAATTCAATTCCAGTTAATTTGATATATTCGAGAATTTTATGAAAGAAATAATCTCGAACATATAATTGATCACCATCATAAAACCAAAAAGACATCATTAGATTTAAGCGCACTGGTTCTGTTTTGGATTCAACGTCCACATAAGGCAAAGTATAATTTTGTGTTTGTTCAATCTGATCTAACCAAGCTTCTGCTTGTTGAAATAACTCACCCATCATCTTTTCCTTATTATTTCCAAAGATTTTCTGCATTGCTGACCACTATGTCCCACACTTCACGCATTTTATTCACTTTACTGGTCTTTTTACCTTGCGGGGTACTGCTTGGCTTTTGCGTATTTTGCGGTACTGCCTTTGCTTTACAACCACAGTCACTATCTTTAGGATTTGCCGATACCCGAATCATCGCTAACTTGGAGTTACTACTTAAAAGCTCAACATATCTATCCATCTGATCTCTATCTGGCTTATCATCGCTATCGATAAATTTAATCTCAACCCAATGTAAAATATTATCCAATGTCGGCGCTTTCATCATATTTTTCACTATAAGAATATCTGCACCTAACCGCCCAGAGCCAGGAGTTTCCATAAACTTATGTCGAGGTGGGTTTGTCCCAGCAACCATCAACGGTTGTTTGGTTTTTTTGTCATAA
>NZ_JBXPBY010000044.1:0-942 GCF_056930735.1 Acinetobacter sp. B-6
CAATCGATTTAAAAAATTCAATACACTTTAATCGTCGATCACTGTTATTGGCAAAATCAAAAGGAAAAATAAAATTTATCCATGAGTACCACTCACCATTTGAATAATCTGGGCGGAACTTACTGTTGACACCAAACTTAGGAGCAATACTCATTTTCGATTGATCTGAAAAATAATAAATAACTGAATCTTTTTCTTTTTTTAAATCTTCTAATAAATTTTCAGGAAAACCCTCTTTACGAAATTTACGTTCGCGTTGGTTTTTTACAGAGGCTTCTCGCTGAAATTCAACACCCGTCAATGCAATATAATCTTGTATTTTTTTTACAAAGTATTCTTTTATTTCTAATTGATCACCGTCATAAAACCAAAAAGACATCATTAGATTTAAGCGCACTGGTTCCGTTTTGGATTCAACGTCCACATAAGGCAAAGTATAATTTTGTGTCTGTTCAATCTGATCTAACCAAGCTTTTGCTTGTTGAAATAACTCACCCATCATCTTTTCCTTATTATTTCCAAAGATTTTCTGCATTGCTGACCACTATGTCCCACACTTCACGCATTTTATTGGTTGTTTTAGTCTTTTTACCCTGTGGGGTGCTGCTTGGCTTTTGCGTATTTTGCGGTACTGTCTTTGCCTTACAACCACAGTCACTATCTTTAGGATTTGCCGATACCCGAATCATCGCTAATTTTGAGCTACTACTTAAAAATAATAAATATTTATCCATTTGTTTTTTGTCAGGTGGATCTTTACTGTCTAAAAATTTAATTTCCACCCAATGTAAAATATTATCAAGAGTTGGTGCTTTCATCATATTTTTTACTATAAGAATATCCGCCCCTATTCGATGATCTCCCCCTGGGGTTTCCATAAACTTATGTCGAGGCGGATTTGTTCCAGCAACCATCAACGGTTGTTTGGTTTTTTTGTCATAT
>NZ_JBXPBY010000045.1:0-831 GCF_056930735.1 Acinetobacter sp. B-6
GTTCTGTAAATATTTCAAGTCTTCGTGACTTGACCAACTCACTAAGACATAATTCAGTTTTTGTCATGTTTATTTAGAACTTCTTGATCTAAACTTACATATAAATAAGTGGCTAATGTCGTATAAATCCTATTACTTCTCTCAATCATGTCATTTCCCTTGATTAAATGCTGATACTTTTATGTTATTTAAAATAAAATCATTTAATCCAAGCACGATTTTTTGATTTAGAGGTGCATTTAATGCTTTATTATTAACTTCATCGACACTTTCTAAGCCTAAATATATATATGAATCCGTAGGATCATCTAAAGTTCCTAAATATTGCCATGCACCTGATTCAAAGCCTCGACCAAAGCTTAAACGCTGTTGGTAATGGGTCATCACTTCTTCGCCTTTTAGTCCATTAATTTCTCTGGATGCAGATCGAATATCATTGACTTTAAATACTCTTTTAAGTTCTTCTGGTATTTGTTCCCTATTTTTCTGAATCATTTGTATAAGTGGGGTGTCAGACTCATCCCTTGCTCTGTTTTCAATATTCATCGTTACTTCTGGATAAGAAGGAAAGGATAAATATGCTTTACTTAAAAAGAAGCGATTTTCAGTCATATCATCTGCAATAAAGTAATCTTTCCAGCATAAGCCTGCCTGATTTGGACCTTTTAATGATTTTAATTTAAAATTTTGAATGATATTTTCAACACTAATTAAAGCATCTATTAATTTATCATCATCCGCTCGGCTTTTTATTTTAATTAATTTTCGATTTAAATAAATATACGCATCTATATTAAACTGTGAAGATGTAAATTTATTATTTCTATAGAT
>NZ_JBXPBY010000046.1:0-769 GCF_056930735.1 Acinetobacter sp. B-6
AGTGCTGCCATCTGGATAGCGAATTTCAATGTTGCTGTTTGGCTCAGCTGTGCCACTGACGCTTACCGAACCATCTGGATTGCCTGTGACATTGACCACTGGTGCTGCTGGATCAATGTTGTCGACATAGTTGGTGCTGGTACTTGGTCCAGTGTTACCTGAAGCATCGGTGACTGTACCACTCACCGTACCTGTCGGTTGGTTGATCGCAGAGGTCACAGGTCCATAATTACCTGAACTGTCCACCGCTGTGGTGACTATGCTGCCATCTGGATAGCGGATTTCAATGTTACTGTTTGGCTCAGCCGTGCCACTGACGCTTACCGAACCATCTGGATTGCCTGTGACATTGACCACCGGTGCTGCTGGGGCAGTTGTAGTATTGATAGCAAAGTTGGGACCAACACCACCAATACCAACATTACCTGTAATATCTGTAAAACTTCCTGCAATCACACTAATTTTATTATTGCTTGCCAAGAAATTTGCGTTGGGTGTGAAAATGGCTGTCCAAGTTAGACCACCATCATTACTGCTTACTGGACTTAACGTCCCATTTGATACCAAGATATCATCATTACCAAAGTTTTTTACGATCTCACTAAAACTAAACGTTACAAGCGCTGATTCGCCTATAGTTAGAATCGTATCACTCATACTAATAATGACTGTTGGTGCTGTACTATCTACTATTACTACTGCAGGCGGACTAACATTTCCCGATGCATCTACAGCCGTCACTTTAAGCGCTGTACCATCTGGAATAGGG
>NZ_JBXPBY010000047.1:0-768 GCF_056930735.1 Acinetobacter sp. B-6
AGCGGGGATGGGTTTAGGGGCAGTATTCACACCAACAGGTTTTGGTACATTGCTTGCCGAAGGAAAAGAAACCCGTCATATCGACGGAAAAGACTATGTGCTTGAGTATCCGATCAAAGCTGATTTTGCTTTGATCAAAGCCCATCAAGGCGATCGTTGGGGCAATCTGGTCTACCGCAAATCTGCACGAAACTTTGGTCCGATTATGGCGATGGCTGCGGATGTCACCATTGCACAGGTTTCTGAAATCGCAGAACTCGGTCAACTTGATCCTGAACATATCATTACACCCGGGATTTTTGTACAGCATGTGGTTGCTGTCAATGCGGCACAGGGAGAAGCAGCATGAGCTATCAAAAACTAAGCCGTGACCAAATTGCAGAACGTGTTGCACAAGACATTCCCGATGGTGCTTATGTGAATTTAGGTATTGGTTTACCGACCAAAATCTCGAAATATTTACCTTCAGACAAAGATGTATTCCTACATTCTGAAAATGGTTTGTTGGCTTTTGGTCCCCCCCCTGCCAAAGGCGATGAAGATCCTGAACTGATTAATGCAGGCAAAGAGTTTGTCACCATGCTCACAGGCGGAAGCTTTTTCCATCACGGCGATTCTTTTGCCATGATGCGTGGTGGGCACTTGGATATTGCAGTATTGGGTGCATTCCAAATTGCTGAAAATGGTGATCTTGCCAACTGGCATACAGGTGCACCTGATGCGATTCCTGCGGTGGGTGGTGCAATGGATTTGGCAGTCGGTGCCAAG
>NZ_JBXPBY010000048.1:0-768 GCF_056930735.1 Acinetobacter sp. B-6
CGCGGGGATGGGTTTAGGGGCAGTATTCACACCAACAGGTTTTGGTACATTGCTTGCCGAAGGAAAAGAAACCCGTCAGATCGACGGAAAAGACTATGTGCTTGAGTATCCAATCAAAGCTGATTTTGCTTTGATCAAAGCCCATCAAGGCGATCGTTGGGGCAATCTGGTATACCGCAAATCTGCACGAAACTTTGGTCCAATTATGGCGATGGCTGCGGATGTGACCATTGCACAGGTTTCTGAAATCGCAGAACTCGGTCAACTTGATCCTGAACATATCATTACACCCGGGATTTTTGTACAGCATGTGGTTGCTGTCAATGCGGCACAGGGAGAAGCACAATGAGTTACCAAAAACTAAGCCGTGACCAAATTGCAGAACGTGTTGCACAAGACATTCCCGATGGTGCTTATGTGAATTTAGGTATTGGTTTACCGACCAAAATCTCAAAATACTTACCTTCAGACAAAGATGTATTCCTACATTCTGAAAATGGTTTGTTGGCGTTTGGTCCACCCCCTGCCAAAGGCGAAGAAGATCCTGAACTGATTAATGCAGGCAAAGAATTCGTTACCATGCTCACAGGCGGAAGCTTTTTTCATCACGGCGATTCTTTTGCCATGATGCGTGGTGGGCACTTGGATATTGCAGTATTGGGTGCATTCCAAATTGCTGAAAATGGTGATCTTGCCAACTGGCATACAGGCGCACCTGATGCGATTCCTGCGGTGGGTGGTGCGATGGATTTGGCAGTCGGTGCCAAA
>NZ_JBXPBY010000049.1:0-731 GCF_056930735.1 Acinetobacter sp. B-6
GACCTGTTGCACTAAAGCCTGATGCAGTTTGATTTTGTCCGTTATAAACAGTTGATACGCTATTCGCTGTCACCGTCGCTTTGGCTTTGGCAATATCCAAAGCGCCATCCACAAAGGTCAGATCGTAGTTTTTATCAACGCCATTGGCTTTATTCGTATAACTACCTGCATCTTTAGCCGTTACGGATGCTGTCACACCAGAAAGTACAGATTCGGTTTCGCCATTGACCAAACCAGTAGCGCTAAAGCCTGATGCTGTTTGGTTTTGACCGTTATAGGTCGTATTTAAACTATTCGCCATTACAGTCGCTTTGGCTTTGGCAATATCTAAAGCCCCATCGACAAAGGTTAGATCGTAGTTTTTATCGACACCATTGGCTTTGTTCGTATAACTGCCTGCATCTTTAGCGGTAACAGATGCAGTCACATCAGAAAGTACAGATTCAGTTTCACCATTGACCAAACCTGTTGCACTAAAGCCTGATGCTGTTTGGTTTTGTCCATTATAAACAGTTGATACGCTATTCGCCGTTACAGTCGCTTTGGCTTTGGCAATATCCAATGCTCCATCAACAAAGGTGAGATCATAGTTTTTATCAACGCCATTGGCTTTGTTCGTATAACTGCCTGCGTCTTTAGCCGTTACAGATGCTGTCACACCTGTCAATACCGAACTATCTTCGCCATTCACCAAACCAGTAACGCTAAAGCCTGATGCTGTTTGGTTTTTG
>NZ_JBXPBY010000050.1:0-656 GCF_056930735.1 Acinetobacter sp. B-6
CCACTGATCAAGCAATATCTTGAGGGTGGTAAACGTATTTCTTATGGCGCACGTGCTGTTGTAAAAGGTGGTCTAAACTCACTGCCAAAATTGACTTTCCCGGGTGGATGCCTGATTGGTGATGATGCGGGTTTCTTAAACTTTGCTAAAATCAAAGGCTCTCATACTGCGATGAAATCGGGGATGTTGTGTGGTGAGGCTGTATTTGAAGCAATCCAAGCAGGTCATGCAAAAGGTGGTGATTTAGCCATTGCTCGTGTGACTGAGGGTGAAGACTTCTTTGCGAAAGAGTTGACGGCATATACAGACAAATTCAACAACAGTTGGTTAAAAGAAGAGTTACATCGTTCTCGTAACTTTGGCCCTGCAATGCATAAATTCGGTTTATGGATGGGTGGCGCATTTAACTTTATCGACCAAAATATCTTTAAAGTTCCATTTACTTTACATGATCTTGTGCCTGACTTTAGTGCATTGAAAACTGTAGATGCTTCTACCTTTAAACCGAACTATCCAAAGCCAGATGGTAAATTGACTTTTGACCGTTTGTCTTCTGTATTCGTTTCTAACACGGTACATGAAGAGAATCAGCCAGCGCATTTAAAACTGACTGACCCAACGATTCCTGTGAATGTCAACTTACCAAAATGGGATGA
>NZ_JBXPBY010000051.1:0-639 GCF_056930735.1 Acinetobacter sp. B-6
TGCACCAACAGCAGGTACAGATGCGACCAACAAGACTTATGTAGACTCAAAAGCAGCAGCATCAAGAACAGAAGTCGCAGCTGGAAGCAATGTATCTGGTGTAGTAAAAACGACAGGCGCAAACGGTCAAGATATTTATACAGTAAATGCCAATGGTACGACTGCATCAGCAGGTTCTTCAGCAGTTACCGTAACACCAGGCACGAAAGATGCAAATAATGTCACTGACTATAAAGTAGACTTGTCAGCGACTACAAAAACCGATATTCAAAAAGGTGTAGATGCAAAAAATGCTGTAGATACTGCAGGTCTAAAATTTAAAGGTGATACAGCAACCACAAGCAATACCAAGAAATTAGGTGACACCGTTTCGATTACGGGTGATACGAACATTAGTACAGTTGCAACAACTGATGGTGTACAGGTTAAGTTAAATCCAAACTTAGATTTAGGAGCAACTGGTAGCGTTAAAACGGGTAATACCACGATTAACAATGCAGGTGTAACAGCTGACCAAGTTACAGTTGGTGGTGTTGTTATTAACAACACATCAGGTATTAATGCTGGTGGTAAAGCGATTACCAATGTAGCAGCACCAACAAATAACACAGATGCTGCTAACAAGAAGTATGTAGATGA
>NZ_JBXPBY010000052.1:0-605 GCF_056930735.1 Acinetobacter sp. B-6
CAACGATAGGTTGAGCAGGTGCAGTAGTATCAACAATGACTTGCGCAGGCGGACTAACATTTCCCGAGGCATCTACAGCCGTCACTTTAAGCGCTGTACCATCTGGAATAGGTGTTGTTGGTGTAAATGTAAATTTACCGTCTGGTCCTGCTGTTGTTGTCCCGATGACTTTACCTGAACTATCAGTAATATTTACTGTACTTCCTGCTTCTGCTGTTCCTGTAATTGGACTACCGTCTGTAGGATTAACGATGGGTTGAGCTGGTGCAGTGCTATCCACAATGACTTGCGTAGGCGGACTAACATTTCCCGAGGCATCTACAGCCGTCACTTTAAGCGCTGTACCATCTGGAATAGGTGTTGTTGGTGTAAATGTAAATTTACCGTCTGGTTCTGCTGTTGTAGTACCGATGACTTTACCTGAACTATCAGTAATATTTACTGTACTTCCTGCTTCTGCTGTCCCTGTAATTGGACTACCGTCTGTAGGATTAACGATGGGTTGAGCTGGTGCAGTACTATCAACAATGACTTGCGCAGGCGGACTAACATTTCCCGAGGCATCTACAGCCGTCACTTTAAGCGCTGTACCATCTGGAACAGGT
>NZ_JBXPBY010000053.1:0-568 GCF_056930735.1 Acinetobacter sp. B-6
CGTGCTGCCATCTGGATAGCGAATTTCAATGTTGCTGTTTGGCTCAGCCGTTCCACTGACGCTTACCGAACCATCTGGATTGCCGGTGACATTGACCACTGGTGCTACTGGATCAATATTGTCAACGTAATTGGTACTAGTACTTGGTCCAGTGTTGCCTGAAGCATCGGTCACTGTGCCACTCACCGTACCTGTCGGTTGGTTGATTGCAGAAGTCACAGGTCCATAATTACCTGAACTGTCCACCGCTGTGGTGACTGTGCTGCCATCTGGATAGCGGATTTCAATGTTGCTGTTTGGCTCAGCCGTGCCACTGACGCTCACCGAACCATCTGGATTGCCTGTGACATTGACCACTGGTGCTGCGGGATCAATGTTGTCAACGTAATTGGTACTGGTACTTGGTCCAGTGTTGCCTGAAGCATCGGTGACTGTACCACTCACCGTACCTGTCGGTTGGTTGATCGCTGAGGTCACCGGTCCGTAATTGCCTGAACTGTCCACGGGCGTCGTCACAGTGCTGCCATCTGGATAGCGAATTTCAATGTTGCTGTTTGGCTCAGCTGTG
>NZ_JBXPBY010000054.1:0-538 GCF_056930735.1 Acinetobacter sp. B-6
TCGTACTTCACTGCAAACTTGTCAGTTTCACCTTGCGCATCGCTGACCATTTTTAACTGGTCTTCTGTCGCCGCTTGACCTGATACTGCTGTTCCGTTCCAAGTAGTATTACTTAAACCTTTGATTGTATTGCTTGATTTATCTACAACAACACTGCCTACAGTCACTTTGTCAAAGTTAACGTCTTTCGCTGTCGCAACTTCATAGTTTGTTGAGCCATCTGCATTGGTACCCGATGTAACGACAACATTATCCCCAGCACTTACCGTGGTTTTCGCTTTAGTCGCTGAATCTTTAATACTGCTGATTGCACCATCAATCGTATTTGAACCTGTACCACCAATATTGGTCGTCGTGATTGCACCAGTCGTTGCATCAATTGTGGTTGAACCACCGATTGCATTCTTCACGCTGTTTGCAACACCATATAATTGGCTACCATTGATCGCATCAGTAGATGTTGAGGTCACAGCACCCGCTTTAACATTGCTGATTGTTGTGCCATTTGTACCTGCTAAAGTGACATTGTTATAGTTCG
>NZ_JBXPBY010000055.1:0-493 GCF_056930735.1 Acinetobacter sp. B-6
CGGATTGCCTGTGACATTGACCACTGGTGCTGCTGGATCAATGTTGTCGACATATTGGGTGCTGGTACTTGGTCCAGTGTTGCCTGAAGCATCGGTGACTGTACCACTCACCGTACCTGTCGGTTGGTTGATCGCAGAGGTCACAGGTCCATAATTACCTGAACTGTCCACAGGCGTCGTCACAGTGTTGCCATCTGGATAGCGGATTTCAATGTTGCTGTTTGGCTCAGCCGTTCCACTGACGCTCACCGAACCATCTGGATTGCCTGTGACATTGACCACTGGTGCTGCTGGATCAATGTTGTCGACATATTGGGTGCTGGTACTTGGTCCAGTGTTGCCTGAAACATCAGTAACGGCACCACTCACCGTACCTGTCGGTTGGTTGATCGCTGAGGTCACCGGTCCGTAATTGCCTGAACTGTCTACGGGCGTCGTCACAGTGCTGCCATCTGGATAGCGAATTTCAATGTTGCTGTTTGGCTCAGCCGTT
>NZ_JBXPBY010000056.1:0-457 GCF_056930735.1 Acinetobacter sp. B-6
TTGCCTGAGCCTCCTTCTAGGTAATCTGTTCCGCTATTCCCTAGCAAAATATCATTACCATCACCACCAAGTGCATAGCTCTTGCCTGCCCACACATTGATTGTGTCATCCCCTGAAGTACCATGGAATGTCATACCATTGTTTTGGAAGTCTTGCATCGTGATTGTTTGGTCTGCAAATGCAAATTGCTCTATTTCATAGTAACTACTACTAAAGAAGTTCTTGATACGAACACTATCGCCTTCTGAATAACCCCATAGCAATAGATCATTATTATCCTTGGTGAATTTAACATCCGCCAAATTAACATCTGTAAACTTCAGTATGTCTTCACCAGCTTGACCACCGCTATAGTCCGAAACTGTATCTTGACCGTGACCTTTCGAGAAGATGTAGGTATCACCTTGATAACCACCATCTAGATAGTCATTTCCCGTTCCACCTATTAAAGTATCTG
>NZ_JBXPBY010000057.1:0-377 GCF_056930735.1 Acinetobacter sp. B-6
GGTATTCATGCCAGCTTTTAATTGTGGATAGTATTGTGCCTTGGCGACATCAATATTGGCGTTTTGGGAAGCCAAAGTAGAAATGGTTTGGGCAATATTGGGGTTGCGTTTGACAGCGATTTGCACGGCTTCTTCAAGGTTTAAGGTCCGTGTGGGTACTGCATATTGCTGGGCAGTTGGTGGATTTTCCAGATAGAGATTATTTAAAGACGCCTTTTGCCCCAGATAGGGTTTGACCACGGGCAAAGGGCTCGCTGTGTTTTGCTCGGGTTGGTATTCAAAGTCAGCGAGTTGTTTAAGTTGCACGGTACGAAAGGAGGAGTCATCTTTGGGTTTGATTAAACTCGATACACTTTCCTTGATGCCTTTTAAATAGC
>NZ_JBXPBY010000058.1:0-377 GCF_056930735.1 Acinetobacter sp. B-6
AGTATTCATGCCAGCTTTTAATTGTGGATAGTATTGTGCCTTGGCGACATCAATATTGGCGTTTTGGGAAGCCAGAGTAGAAATGGTTTGGGCAATATTGGGATTGCGTTTGACAGCGATTTGCACGGCTTCTTCAAGGCTTAAGGTCCGTGTGGGTACTGCATATTGCTGGGCAGTTGGTGGATTTTCCAGATAAAGATTATTTAAAGACGCCTTTTGCCCCAGATAGGGTTTGACCACGGGCAAAGGGCTCGCTGTGCTTTGCTCGGGTTGGTATTCAAAGTCAGCGAGTTGTTTAAGTTGCACGGTACGAAAGGAGGAGTCATCTTTGGGTTTGATTAAACTCGATACACTTTCCTGGATGCCTTTTAAATAGT
>NZ_JBXPBY010000059.1:0-376 GCF_056930735.1 Acinetobacter sp. B-6
AATGAGATTTCGAATGAAAAAAACCAAGATTTTACTGCTGCTGTCTTTAACGTTACTTGGAACATCTTGTTCAAAATTTCAAGGTGAGGATGAAAAAAATAACATGATTAATTTCAAAGATACAAAAAATATTTGTTTGGGTCGTATTGAATTTACCGTCCCGAAAGAAACTGATGTTAAATTCGGTACATTTTCATTTGATGGAAGTGATTTTGAAATTGTCGAAGATGTAACAACCCTTGATCAGTATGATCAATTTATCAAAGATAAAATTGAAAACTTAAAGAAACAACAGCATGAAACAGAAGGAAGTTTGCTTAAGTTTGAAAAAATGGGCAGTTTAAAGCTGAATCAAAGATCAATTAGCCATATTATT
>NZ_JBXPBY010000060.1:0-359 GCF_056930735.1 Acinetobacter sp. B-6
AACGGTTTAAAAGTGATTGAAAAAGTAGCGGGTCTCAGCTTTGAAGAATTGCAGTCGATGACGGGTGCTGAATTGGTTGATGCAACACAGCAGAATTAATAGATGAAATCCCCCTAAATCCCCCTTTGTTAAAGGGGGACTTCACCTAAAGAAATAATGGGCTGAAGTCTCTCTCCTTTTTAAAGGATGAAAAGCACTGCTTCGCAAGGGGGGAGATTATTTAAGGAAAAACACATGAAAAATGCTTATATCATTGATGCCATTCGAACTCCATTTGGTCGTTATGCCGGTGGGCTTGCACCTGTAAGAGCGGATGATTTAGGTGCAGTGCCAATTCAAGCCTTGATGCAACGCAACCC
>NZ_JBXPBY010000061.1:0-339 GCF_056930735.1 Acinetobacter sp. B-6
TGGTTCCAGTGATTTTACCTGCTGTATTGATCTCAACCGTAATCTCAGCTGTGACCAAGTCTAAACCAGTATCGTCAGGCGTACTTGGATCGTTATCATTATCACCTTGACCTGCAAGATGATCGGTTGCGGGTCCAACGCCTTGACCGTTGCGATCTGTAGTAGTGGCTTCAACATTCACTGCCGATCCATCTACGATGCCATCAGCGACCGTAAGTTCTGTCTGGTAGTTGCCATCGGCATCGGTCTTCACTGTCTTGTGAATCACGACATCTTCGCCTGCTGCATCTTTACCGGTGATGCTAATCACCACATCGCTATTCGGTGCAACATCCTTGG
>NZ_JBXPBY010000062.1:0-329 GCF_056930735.1 Acinetobacter sp. B-6
AACCTGTTGCACTAAAGCCAGTAGCTGTTTGATTTTGTCCATTATAAACGGTTGATACGCTATTTGCCGTTACAGTCGCTTTGGCTTTGGCAATATCCAATGCACCATCGACAAAGGTCAGATCATAGTTTTTATCGACACCATTGGCTTTGTTCGTATAACTGCCTGCGTCTTTAACCGTTACAGATGCTGTGACACCCGTCAATACCGAACTATCTTCGCCATTGACCAAACCAGTAGCACTAAAGCCTGACACTGTTTGATTTTGTCCGTTATACACAGTGTTTAGACTATTTGCAGTGATTGTTGCTTTGGCTTTGGCAATATCT
>NZ_JBXPBY010000063.1:0-249 GCF_056930735.1 Acinetobacter sp. B-6
TTGTTTATTGTGACTTTGTTTGCGGTAACACCAGCATTGTTAATTACAGTTGAACCCGTAGTAACGCTACCTGTAGTACCTAAGTCCAATGTATTGGATAGTGCAACTTCTACTTTACCTGCATTTACTTTTGTACTGATGTTGCTGTTTGAACCAACAATATCAACTGCTTCACCTAATTTCTTGTTCACAGTCGTACCGTCTTGTGCTTTTAATCCAAAGCCCAAATTGGTTAATGCTGTACCTGCA
>NZ_JBXPBY010000064.1:0-237 GCF_056930735.1 Acinetobacter sp. B-6
TCTTTAACCGAAATACCATCTTTACCAATCACAGTTGAACCATTGGTGCCATTGGTTCCATCGTTCACGGTAATGCCAGTTAAGTTGTTGAGGTTTTTATTTAACTCAATTGCAACCTGACCACCTGCAACTTTCGTGGTGATGTTGCTGTCGGCACCGACAACTTCAACTGCTTCGCCTAGGTTTTTCTGAACTTTAGCGCCATCTGCTGCTTGTAATGCAAAGCCTTTGCTGGTC
>NZ_JBXPBY010000065.1:0-235 GCF_056930735.1 Acinetobacter sp. B-6
TTTGCCTGTTGTTGCATCTTGCGTGCTACTTGCAGTCGTACCTGCCAATGTGATGTTGTTGTAGTTTGCACTGCCATCAGCATTCTTGTCGTACTTCACTGCAAACTTGTCAGTTTCACCTTGCGCTGCATTTAACGTGTTGATCGCTTGGTTAATGCTGGTTTCTGTGTTGCCACTGCCATCTTTAACTGTCAACGCTGTGTTATCTACACCTGCAATGGTATTGCCTGAACCA
>NZ_JBXPBY010000066.1:0-230 GCF_056930735.1 Acinetobacter sp. B-6
CCGTTATAGGTCGTATTTAAACTATTCGCCGTTACAGTCGCTTTGGCTTTGGCAATATCCAATGCACCATCGACAAAGGTTAGATCGTAGTTTTTATCAACACCATTGGCTTTGTTCGTATAACTGCCTACGTCTTTAGCGGTTACGGATGCTGTGACACCTGTTAATACCGAACTATTTTCGCCATTCACCAAACCAGTGGCACTAAAGCCTGATGCTGTTTGGTTTTT
>NZ_JBXPBY010000067.1:0-215 GCF_056930735.1 Acinetobacter sp. B-6
AATTGGCTGATTGATGAATCTGATTTTATTGCTTTAAACAACAATCAAAGTATTGAACCACAAAAACTTAGATTAATTGATCACAATGATCAGTTTAAGGCACTTGAACGTCGCAACATTCGCTATCATCGATCAAATGCGACTGAAGCTTATGACAGTATCACCAGTTTGATTGCTGAACGCAATTTACAGTCAACAGCAATCCATGTACAACG
>NZ_JBXPBY010000068.1:0-209 GCF_056930735.1 Acinetobacter sp. B-6
ACATATTGGGTGCTGGTACTTGGTCCAGTGTTACCTGAAGCATCGGTGACTGTACCACTCACCGTACCTGTCGGTTGGTTGATCGCAGAGGTCACAGGTCCATAATTACCTGAACTGTCCACAGGCGTCGTCACAGTGCTGCCATCTGGATAGCGGATTTCAATGTTGCTGTTTGGCTCAGCCGTTCCACTGACGCTTACCGAACCATC
>NZ_JBXPBY010000069.1:0-206 GCF_056930735.1 Acinetobacter sp. B-6
CCACTGACGCTTACCGAACCATCTGGATTGCCGGTGACATTGACCACTGGTGCTGTTGGATCAATGTTGTCGACATAGTTGGTACTGGTACTTGGTCCAGTGTTGCCTGAAGCATCAGTAACGGCACCACTCACCGTACCTGTCGGTTGGTTGATCGCTGAGGTCACAGGTCCGTAATTGCCTGAACTGTCCACGGGCGTCGTCAC
>NZ_JBXPBY010000070.1:0-201 GCF_056930735.1 Acinetobacter sp. B-6
ATATCAAAACGAGCTAACCAGTGATTGGCTAAATAGCCTTTAATCAGTGGAATTTCATCTGTTGAATAATTACCACGATGTAAATCACCTATTTTTTCAACACGTAAAGGCTTTAACACCCTATTTAACAAGACGTAAGGCGCGGGTAAGGGATCACTTTCAACAGAGCCCATTAAAGGTAAAGTCCCCGCTTGTATCACA